>CP058602.1:600000-818817 GCA_013426185.1 Candidatus Woesebacteria bacterium
CCCATTGACATTGCCCTATCAGAAAGCTTGGCTTTAGCTTCATTGGCTGTTGTTTTTTCCTTTCGCTTAGATGATATTTTTACTTTAATCATCGTTTTTTATTTAGTCCTGCAGGTCCTCTACAGTCTTTGGCTTAAAAACTTAGCTGTTATTGACATTTTGGTTATTGCCACTGGCTTTATCTTACGAGTCTATGGAGGAGCTTTTGCCATCAACGCTCATCTTTCTGTCTGGTTTTTGCTTTGTGTAATTTCAGTATCGCTTTTTCTTGCTTCAGGAAAAAGAAAAGCTGAGCTAAATATTACAGAAGGGAAAGAAGCAAAAACAAGAAGCTCTCTTTCAAACTACCAAAGAGAACTTTTAAATTCCTATGTGACGATGTTTGGCAACGCCGCCTGGATGAGCTGGTCGCTTTTTTCTTTTTTTGAATCACCAAAGGCTTCAACGCCGCTTTGGGTGTTCCTAGCCGAAATTTCAAAAACCATTACCGTCAATAAGCTTCTAATGACCACGATTCCTGTTGTTATCTTTGGTATTATGCGCTATCAAAGCTTAATTTTTGCCGGCAAAACTGAAAGGCCGGAAAAACTTATACTAACTGATACTGCCCTGGTTTTTGCTGTTTTGATTTGGACCGTAATGGTAATTTGGATACTTTATAGCGGAGCTGCTGTTTGGATTTAATTACCTTCAATCTTTTTAGTATATTGGCTTGGTATCCAACCTAAACTTACATCTTCTTTGCCAATTCTATACCACTCTTTATTTTCAGTTTCTTCAAGAACACTGTATTCCTCATCCTCCTTAACTTGGCCCACTTCGCTTGAAGATAAATCAGGCTTTTCCCTAACATTAAGCCCATCTTTTCCAACCTTTACTATCTGGACCTTAAAATTAAGACTCTTTTGTACTGTTTGCTCCTGAGGTGGCACTGGAGCCAGTTTAAAAAAGGCTGTCAATTTGTATCCGGGGTAAGTCCTGATATTTACCTCTTTAGTCATAAAATCAAAAAGAGAAAGAGAAAGTTTATGCTCTCCCGAGTCAATAGAGCCAAGCTCCAAGGGGGTAAAGCCGCGCACTTGATCATCTAGCTTAACTTGAGCTTTATCAGGATCAGATATTACCGAAATTACAGGATTTTTACCAACCACCTTCTCAAAAGAGACTAAAATTCCACTAGATTTCTCATCGCTTTCTGCAAGGTCCCTTTGCAAAACCGTCTTTACTTTCGCTACAAGCCTTACTCTTGTCTCATAAGAAGTAAGACGTGGGTCAAGAGGAGCTATCTTAATCAAGACTTCTTTTGGCTTTAAAGCAGCATCATAAGGAGTTTCGCCAACTTTAACGCCGTCTATAAAAACATCTGCCTTGGGATTTGAAACAACCAAAAGCCCGGCCTTGGGAGGAAAAAAATAGCCAATTAAGAAAAAGACAATAATAATTGTCAAAAAAACTGAAATTAAAATTGTAAAAATTAATTTTATTTTTTTAATCATTTTTTATTTTTAACACCCAAACTAGTTTAGCAGTTTAACAACTAAAGATCCTCTTGACAACACACTTCCCTATTTTATATTATCTTATTAGCACTCAATAGTCTTGAGTGCTAGAGAAAGGGGGTGAGAAAGATGGTAAACTTACTCGTCCGCGATCCTTTCCGAAATCTCTTTACTCTTCCCTCTTGGGACGAAGAGTGGGAAGAATTTCAGCCTCAAAGAGGTTTGAAGATTTATGCCACTGACAAAGATATCATCGCTGAGGCGGTGGTGGCAGGTGTTCCAGCCGAAAATATTGAAATCGAAATAGAAAATGGAGTTTTAACCATCAAGGCTGAAACCAAGGAAGAAAAGAAAACTAAAGGAGAATATCATGCTTCAAGCTTCAAATACTACTACACCACTGCCCTTTCAGGCGGTGACTGGCACAAAGCTAAGGCTGAAGTTAAAAACGGCATTGTAACAGTCACTATTCCCAAGACTGAAGCGGCAAGGCCAAAGAAAATCACTGTCAAAGCAAAAGAAAGCAAATGATTAAAAAAGCCGCCTTCAAAGGGCGGCTTTTTTTTGTTAAGAAAAAAAGGTAAAATAACAAAGTCGGCACGATGGTGAAGTGGAAACACGGCTGTCTGCAAAACAGCTATGCGGGGGTTCGATTCCCCCTCGTGCCTCAAATAAATACTCTTTTTGACCCTTTACTTTTTCAACCATCTCCATGTAATTAACTTCGGGTAAAAAATGAATCACATTCCAAAAGCCGCATTATCGCGGATTTTATAAAAAGATCCTAAGGGGCTCTTTTTTTAAAGAAAGGGGGTGAGAAAAATGAAAGAAAAAGCACCTCAAGTTAGAACCGGAAAGATCCTAACCCCTGATAAAAAAAGAGAATTTACTATTGTAGATAATGGTGAGAAATTTGAAAACAAAGGATCAATCCCCAATCACGACAAAGTAGAAATTATTTATCAAAAACAAAATTAAAAAAAATCAAACCGGCAAGATTTATCTTGTAACAAGTGGTCTTATTTTTTTCAAAAAAGACAAACTCCAAATTAATTCATCAATCCTATTATTTTATTACGAGTTAATTATTTCAACTCGTCAACTCGCCAATAAACAATAAATTAATAGATATTAACTATCCAACTTGCTAATAAATAATAACGAACTTGCCAATGACTAATAATTAATAAAAAAATACTCTTCACATTCTTGCAATTATAGGGTATAATATATTTATATGAGTGCGGAAAGACCAAAAGGAGAAACAACAATTCCTTTAACACCAGAACAAACTAAAGGAGTAGTCGAAAAAATCCTTGAAAAATGGGGTGGAGAAAATGGAATATGTCTTACTGAAAAAAGCTTGAAAGAGCTAATGGATCAGCTTGGACCCAATACAACCGTACAGGAGGCGATTAAAATCTTAAAAGGAAAGGAAAAAACTTCGGATTAAAAGCACCACCCTATTTTATTGCGAGTTAGTTTATTACGAGTTCATTATTACGAGTTATTTATTAAGAGTTATTTATTCCAACTCGCTACCTCGAAAATAAATAATAAATTAATAATCTTAACTCTCAAAAATAATTAATGACAAATAAAGGAAAGGTCTAAGTTGAGAAAATTAATCAATTGTTTTAAAATTCAGTTATGACTATAATAGAAAAAGGCCTGAATATAGCCCAAACTGTCGCTCACGGCGCCTCAAGAGACTACCCCTACAATCACTTAATCCGCCAGCGGCCAGAAAGTTATCGTATTTCAAATCCTGCTCCAGAAAATACATTAGACGACCTTCTCAGTGTTATAAATAAAGATGGCGCATCTCTTAAACCATTTAAATCTCAACTAGGGATCGATAAAACAGAAATTTTAAAGTTCTATGTCGCTTTCGCCGACCAACACCGTCTCCCATTTTCAGAAAATTTGACCCAGATTCTCAAACAAGCAGAAGAATTGGTAGGGACAATCGAACATAAATTCAGAGAAAAAGGCCGCCCAATAACAATAACCGAACAATTAAATATTGCTCTTGAATTATTCAAAGGCGATCTTTCAAAAGCTTTAATTAACCTGGCTGTTGCAACAAGAGCTGTAGCGCGAGGATGCGATACTCGTCTTGTTCCTCAAATTCCAACACCACCATCAAGAATTCTCAACTGGCAAAAAGTGGCAGCTCCTTTCGGATTTAGCCCCCATGATGAGGACCCTGCTGGAGATACCTATCATTTCTGGGAGGCAATGGTTCTAGCAATTTCAGCTTGCGAAAGAGACGGATTATATAACCGCTTTACAGGCACTATTGCTGAATTTATGGGGCGAATAACTCCTGAGGCAACAGAAATTTTACGCCATAAAATTTGTAGAAAAGAAGGAAAAACACATCCTGAAGCAGACATTTTAGGATTCGAGATTGGTAAAGCTTTGGCTCTCATCCTCCCAACTTCACAATAATTTTCTATAAAAGAAAATATTACTTATTATTTTATTTCGAGTTAAATTATTACGAGTTAATTATTACTACTCGTCAACTCGTCAATAATTAATAAACAATAAATTAATAGATGTTAACTCGCTAACTTGTTAATAAAAAGAGAGTCAATAAATGATGAAAAAATACGAAAGATATTGTACAATCAACATATTATGACAGAGGGTCAAAGTGAAAACCCCATAGAAGAAAAACTTAGAAACTTGTCAATTACTGAGTTGTCGCAAGCAACAAATAATTTCTTGTCCCTTCTTAAAAATCATGACCATAGATATATACCTCAGGTTGCTAACAAGGAGGGATTGGTCCTAATAGCAAGACGCTATTTAGAAGAATATAGTCCGCTATTAAGAGAATGGGAAAGAAGACAAAACGAAAGAGAATACAGGCCAGATCTACACCAAAAGCTACAAGGACAAATCCCCGATGAAATACTAAACGAACTACGGGAATTAGAGAAAAGACAAGCAACTAGCCTTGACTGGAAACCCCAAGAAGAGGGAAAACGTTTAATATTACTGCAAAAAATCAGAAGATCATATAATAACGGTATCCTAAAGATCCCTTATCCATGGCTTGATTTTTGTCTAGAAAACAAGGAACAAATAAAACAAATTGTAAGAGGATTAGAAAGAAAGCAATCAGGAGAAGGACTTACGGGAGAAGAAACTCTGATTCTAAATTTCCTTGAAAGAAGTGGGGTTGGAGAAATTCTAAAAGACTAAAAAACAAGACTCTTAGACTTATAATACTTCTTTAACACGCCTTCCTAAAAGAACATCAATCATCCAACTCCTCAATCAACCTGCGACATCGGCAAAACTCGCAATTATCCCCTGCTTCAGGAATTATGTCTGAATCAAGACATTCCTTCATAGCAAAAATTGCTGGCTCAACCCAAGAAGTGTCGCCTTTATGAGAAATAATCTCAAGTTCAAACTCAAGTCTTCCATCAAACTTAGGCCTGTTTTTCCCAGCATTGGCATAGACAAAATAAGCAATAGGCGAAACTGAAAAACCGCTTTTTAGGAAAATCCACTGATAAACTTCAACTTGCTTCTTAAACATCTGTTTATATTCATCTTCCAAAGATATTTCGTTTTCAGTTGATGTTGACTTATAGTCAACAATATGAAGCTCGCCCTTTTTGTTTATCCAAATATCATCCACTGCCCCAAAAATTAAAAAATTAGTTTCTTTGTGATAAAACTCCTTGCCTTTGAAATTATTTCTCCAAATATCAAGCTCTTTATGCTTAAAAGGAACAGCCTCAATTTTATACTTTTTCATCAATTCGTGCGGCTGTCCGCTTTCCCTAAGCAGATCAAATTCTTTCTTCAGAAGAGCGTCAACCGCTGAATTTAAAGAAAAAGCAGGCATTCCCGGACGGCTAATTCCCTTTTTTCTGTCAAGCCAAAAGCCCAGCGGACACTCCAAAAACAAATCAATCTTGATTCGTGAGATTCTAAAAGGAAGATCCCCGTTCTTGTCGTAAATCATATTGCTTAATTATACTCTAAAGACATTTCTAACAGAAAATTTTTTGACTAATTCTCAACGCCACCAAATCAATAACTTGATAACTAATAATCAACTCGTCATAAATAATAAATCAATAAAAAAATCTGATAGGTGATATCTTTAAGGGAATCCATATCTATCAAAACCGCCATCTGGCAATTCTATCTGTTTTTTAACCTAGGTGAATCTCAGGCTGTAATTATTCCACCACATTTTATTCCATTCCACCCCCAATTACTGTTTGTTTAAAAAATATTATAACCGTTCTTTTCGTCATACTCTTATTTTTACCTCTCACCACAAAGTGGCCGCAGAAGACTCCTTAATTCTGACTCTATCTACAATCTTAGTTGAGAATTAGGCACTTCCAAGAAGGCCAACCAGATTTGCAATCCATTCGCATATTTATACCATTCCTGCTTTCTTTCATGATTAGACATTCTAGAGCCCAACTTGTCAGTTTCACCTACATCTAACCAATTTTTGGTAGTGTAAATTACATAAACACCAGGTACTTCATTAAATGAGGATTCTAAACGGTATGACCCATCAAAATCATAGTTACCTATCCTTACCATTTTTCTCACCCCCTTTCGGGTTTATTTAGGCCAAATTTATAGCGAGTTCAGAAAGTTGTCAATATCAATAACAATATCAAAAGACACCAGTCTAGGCCAAACTGAGCGTGATATTTAAAAAACTACTGAAGCTAAATTGGCAATCAATGCCAAGATGCGGTAATTAATCTAAAAAACTACATCCTCTTGGGTGTGGGGATAAAACCATCGCCCACGATAATTTCTTTGGTCGGTATTAGCAATTATTCCGCCAAAAAGTTTCTTACCTTTCTTATTTTGCTCATCAATATATTTGTTCAACCCTTCAGACTTTGGACCGAAATCGCTCAACTGCGTTCCATGAGGATCAAATAAACCAAGCCTCCCATCTTTCAACTTCACGATAAAATCAACATAAAACGGTTTTTGTTTTCCATTTTCATAAGGTACAGCAAAAAAGGTAGCATCTCTATCTCCATTTTTAAACCACCATTCAACATTCTCCGATTTTTCCAAAAAATCAATAAAGACCGCTTCCGATTTCCATTTCTCATCGCTGTAAAATGGCTTCATAATTGACTTTTTCGTTTCGATCTTTTTGTATTCGCTACCAAAAGAAAGGGTTTCTGGTATATTCCAATTTGGCACATAAACCATCTCGCTTTCTCTTTTCTCAACTTCTTCTTTATATTTTTCTTTCGCTTTGTCTAAAACATTAACAAAATGTTGAGAATTTTCCTCACTTAAAACAATCTGGACTATATCCTCCCAAACATCTTCATACGGCATTTTTAGTTCCTGCTCAAAAAATTTATAAATTGCTTCTTTTACTCTACCAACTGATCTATCCTCAGGATAGAAAGGCGTTAGATTATTTCTTACAAAAAAATCGAATAATTTTTGTAAATCAAAGCCACCAACTTTTATTGCCTTATCCCCAATAATTTTTGCGCCGGCCAATGCGTCAACATCTTCAGCCTTGTAGTCAGAGATAATTTTCAAATCAATTTTTCTTGCCTTTATATCAACATTCTTTTTCAAACCATATTCTTTGGCTTTTTCTAAAAATATCTCAATAAAAAGTGGCGATAATCTTGTCTTTTCTCGGTGTCTTTTGTGATAGCAAGAAAGCAATCTTAAATTAGGGTCAAAACTCCTCTTACTTGTATAAATAGTGATGTAATCTTTGGCAATGTCTTCTTTAATTTCTATATCGCCTAAATTGGTATAAACATAGCCGTAATTTAAACTCTCATTTTTGTAATGACCTTTATCCGGTTCCGGCATACGCATAATTCTGCCGACAGTCTGGATTGAGAAAATTGGGCTGTGCCACTCTCTAAACAAAACTAAAATCTGCGCTCTTGGACAATCCCAGCCCAAAGCAATCGCTTGCTTGAAAAGCAAAACTTCCACATAATTGTCTGGTTTTTCTACCTCTTCTTTATTGATATGCTCGCCCGAAAGCCAGATTGCTAATTTATTATTTTCTTTTTCTGTTGAGATTTTATATTTATTTTTCAAAATACTTTCCACTCGTTCTCTTATTCTGTCTTCTAAACTTGTTTTTCTGTCGGGTAATTGAATTAAAACTAATGGATTAACATTAACCCCTTCTTTTTTATATGCTTCTACTAATTCCTGTCTTTTCTTTATCGCAGCATCTATGACTAACTCTTCACTACCACCGCTTAATTTCTGCGTCTGGATTTTCCCATGTTTGATAAAATTAACAAAATCATCATTCAATATAATTCCTTTCTTAATCATTCCTTCTTTTTTGACATCTTCAATAGCAACAGAAACCATATCATCTGGATCTCTTAAAACGGGAGTAGCTGAAACCTCAATTGTTAATTTGGGACCAATCATTTGAATTAACCCCTGAGAGATTTTGCTGGTTGCGTGGTGGTGGGCTTCGTCAATAACTAAAATTATTTCTCGTCCTTCTTCCTTTGTTCTTTCTAATACCTTTGACAAGTTAAAATCCTGCTCATTATCGCGAATATAGATATTATCTGCCTTGTTGATACTTTCCCAATTAAAAAACAGAATTTCATTTTCACTTATTTTTCTATCGTCCAAATCCTCAAAATAAGAACATTCTAACGCTCTGCTTGTTTCAAAATAATTTTCTAACTTTTCTCGGCTTTGAATATGTAGTTGTCTTGGAGCCGTCCAAATAAAACCAAGCGATTTTCTAACCTCTCTATCATTAACTAATTGCTTTAAAAATTCTGCCATCATTATTGTTTTCCCCGACCCCGTCGGTGCTTTGAAAACTAATTTTTTTCCGCCACCTAAACTCAAAAGTTTCTTAGCTTTTGTTAACAACTCATCTATTGCATTTTGTTGGTAAATTTTTAGTTGCATAGTTAAATTTTCCCCTGTAAAAATTTTTGTATATCGTTTTTGAAAGTTTCTATTGGTGGATTTTCCCAGTCAAACAAATAAATTAAATCTAAAAAAGCATCGAGAGCAAATTGATCTGGTTTATTTAATACATCATTAACTAAAAAACTGTGCGTATGATAATTCCACGGTTCAGTAATTTTTGCTATGCGAGGGAACATAAAAGGTAATCTGTTATAAGAATCAACAACAAGCTGGCGATTATTCAAATCATAAAGTTTAATATCAATAATCATATTATCGTCGAAAATACTTTGAGTTGCTAGCCGTTTAGCAAATTCAAAAATTTCCGTCAAAGTATATAAAGTTCCGAGCACGCCAAGCCATTTTTTCCCTTTTAATTCATCACCTCTTGACCAAATATTCCGATATTCAACATCTTCCATCCAATCTTCGCGCAAAGCTAAAAGATGGTAAAAATTAGCGCTTTTAGTCATTCTCCAAAATTCAATATGGTTGGACCAGTTAATAATTTTCTCTATTCCGTCCAAAATAGGATATGGCTCACCTTCGTTATCTCTAAAATGCGGATAATCCCAACCACGAAGCTCAACTACGGCAGAACGGACAATGTCTTTTATTCTTCGTTTCTCAAGTCTTTGGGAGTTATAAATATCTGGGCGTATATTTATTTCCCAGTAGCCTTTAGATTTTATTTTTTTTATAATTTCGTCTTTATTCATAGTTATTTTACATCTTTTAATTCTTCTTGAAACCTATTTTCATCAGTTACAGTGCTTTTTGGCACCTTTACACTTGAAATCGTTCTAAAAAATCTTTGTATTCTAACCGAAAATAAATCTAATTCTTTCTCAATGGCTAAATCTATTATCTCCCTCATCTCTGAAGGTTCAGCTATTCTTTTCGTTTCCGGTTTATCGGTCCTTATGTAAATTGCCGCGTTTTCAAGTTGATTCAAGTTTCTTTTATTTTTGCAGATAATAGGGGAAAATATAAAACTTTGAACAGCGAAAACTATAAAATTTTTATCGCCGTATTTAATATTTAAAACTTGAAACTTAGGTTCTGGCTCTCCAAAATTTCTAACGTGTTCAAAAATTAAATCTTGATCGTATGTTTTTAAATCATTTTCATCCATTCCTTTAAGTAAATATTTCTTTTCTTCGCTATCTTTTTCCACGCCTAGAATTATTTTTCCACCATCACGTGTATTGGACATAGCAAGAATACTTTTAATAATTTCTTGAATTTTATTATTTTGCTGGACACCATTAATATCACTTGGCCAAGAAACCGAAGGTTTAAATTCTATGGTTCTACTCTCGTTTGGAGATTCTAGTATACCACTAATAATTTTGTCTGCTTTTGTTGGATTTATCATACTTCTACTTAAAAATCCCCCTATACATCCTCAAAATTGCTTCGGGGATAGGAGATAATTTAACCTTTTGTTTAATATCAGTAAATTCTTCATCAAAAGTTTCATCGCCTAATGAGAAAACATAGACGCTGATTTTGCCTTTTATGTCTTTAATCACTTTTTTAAATTCTGGAATTGCGGTTTGGTCCCAAATAATGCCGGTATAATGGTTTGAATTTTTAAAAATTTTAAATCTTTCGTTATCTATCACCTTTTCAAAAGTTCCTTCTTTAACACAAAGCATCTCTGTTGCTTGATGAGTAAGTCTAATTTTATTTTTATCGCTTGGTTCAGCATCAACAAAATCGGTTTTAAAATATTTTAGATTGCCGCCCAAACCTTCAACCTGTTCACCTTTTAAATTTTTATATCCTTCAATAACTTTTTTAATTCTCGGGTAGCAAATATACTCGGCGATTTTGTAACCGTTACCATTGTTGTTCTCATTATTTGTGCATAATATAAATTTATGATCTCGATTATCTTCTCTATTTAGTTCTAATACAGCATTTCCAGTAGTGCCAGAGCCAGCAAAAAAATCAAGAATTATTGCATTTTTTCCTGAGTAAATAGTGGCGATTTTAATCAAAAATTTTACTAGTGAAGTCGGCTTGGGATTATTAAATTTTATCCCCATATAAGCAAGCTCTTGCTCTGCATCTTCATTAGTTCCTATTTGAAGCTCTGCCTCATAAAATTCTGGGTTGTTTATCTTTTTTATTTTTCCAGTCGCACCTAAAATCGTCATCGTGTTTTTTAATTCATCAACATTACCCTTCAATTTTCTAATATAATAAGGTTTAAACTTTCTTCCCTTAATAACAATCTCTTCTTTATTTTTTATCAATTCGTCTAGTGATTTTTGAGAGTATCGCCACTCACCTTCAAGACGAAAACTATTTGTAATTAGTCCGTTTTTTATTTCAATTTTATCTAATAACTTAACCAATGTTTTTTTATCTTTGTACTCATCTGGTTTATAAATACCGTCTTTGAGTCCATTAACTTTTACAAAATTAGCAGGAAATTGTAAAACACCCCTGCTATTTCCGGAGTTATAGAATGGGTAAGGTTTTTCATCTTCGGCTAACGATGATTTTAGAGGTAATAAATAATTTAAATTTTTGGCATAACAAATTATAAACTCTGTATTTTTTCTAACATGAGTGTCGAGATGACTTGGCTTTCTTTTTCGAACCCAAGTAAAAATCGCAACTAGGTTTTTCTCTGTAAAAATTTCATCACATAACATTTTAAGCTGAGCAAGTTCATGTTCATCAATTGAAATAAAAATTACTCCAGTGTCTTTCAATAAATTCTTTGCCAGTTTTAATCGTTTCTCCATAAAAGAAAGCCATTTTGAGTGACGGTAAGAATCTTCGCGATCAACATAATTATCATTGAAAATAAAGTCTTTATTACCAGTGTTATACGGTGGATCAATGTAGATGACATCAACTTTACCAGCGTGAGTATAATTCAAAACCGAAAGGGCATGATAATTATCTCCTTCAATCAATAAATTTACCGGTTTATTTTTATCTGTAATTATTTCTTTATCTTTTACCTCTTTCAGCACCGGCAGTTTTTCTTTACACATCTCAAACACTTCTTCCGGTTTATCTTCCCAAACAAGCCCGTATTTTTTCCTTTTCTTTAACTCCTTCTTCAGCCGATCAATTTCAGCTAAAAGTTTTTCTTTTGATAAATTTTGATCGTTAGTGCTCATTTTTTATAAACTCCTCCCCTAAATCCAATTGCCCTAATCCAGATAATTTTACTCTTTAAATCGGGGGTGTAAATAATGCGAAGCGGGGGAATTTTGATTCGGTAAGAGCCTTGAAATACGCCTGCCATTTTTTCTCCTAAAAATGGATTATTCTCCAAAAGATCAAGACATTTTGAGACTTTCACCAAATAGACCTTATCCAATTTTTTTAGGTCCTTTTCTACTTGTTTTGGTAGCACTACCTGATACATATTTTTTATCTCCACGATCAGCCACTATATATCCCTCCTTCAAACCCAATTCCTTTTTTACATCCTCCCACAAACTATATTCTCCAGCTTTTATGTCCTCATCACTTCTTCTAATTTTTTCCATCAATTCAGAGTCAGATAAGGTTTCAATAGTTGCCATTAAACCGTCAAACTCTTCTTTGCTCATTACTACCGCTTCAGGGACGCCTTTTACGGTAATATTTACAGGAAAGGGCTCTTTCTTTACCTTCTCCAAAAGGTCAAAAAAGTTATTTCTGGCCTTGGTTGCTGAAACAAAAATATCTTGGTTTTTCATATTCATTCATTCAATCATTCAATCAACTTTAGCATTTGTATCTGTACATAATTATGTACATAAAATTTAATTTTGTCAAGTGCTAGATAATTCCCTTTTCTTTAAAACTAAAATAATTATTTTTAGTAACAATAATATGATCAGCAACTTCAATTCCTAAAATTCTACCTGCTTCAGAAAGCCTTTTTGTTAAGGCTAAATCATCCTCTGATGGTTCAGGATCACCTGATGGATGATTATGAACAAAGATAACCGATGCAGCTTTACTTTTAATAGCCTCGGCAAAAACTTCTCTTGGATGAACAATACTTGCATTAAGAGAGCCAATTGAAATTTCGGCAACCGAATAATTTCTGCTATTTAAAGCAATAATATAAAAATGTTCCCTGTAATAATCTGTAAGTCTGCTTTTTATTAACTGATAAACTTTTTTAGGATCTGTAAGTTCTTTACTTTTATAAGATGGAGTCTGATCTAAAAGACGACGACCAATTTCAAATGCCGCCTTAATTTGGGCCGCTTTTGCCAAACCAACGCCTTTAATCTCTGACAATTCCTCAACACTTGCTTCCGATAACTTTTGCAAACTGCCAAAATGAGACAACAATTTTTGCGCAGTTAAAGCAACCGATTCACCGGAAACACCGCGGCCTAAAATAAGTTGCAGTAATTCCTGAGCCGAAAGTGCTTGTTCCCCAAACATTAGAAGTCTTTCTCTAGGCCTTTCCTCCTTGGGTAAATCATGAATGGTGAAGGATTTGGGCATAATTAAGCTAAATTCATTATAATAGACAAACCAGAATACTCAAATTACAAATCCTAAATTCTAATATCCCCGCCTGCAAAAGCTATCGCTTTAGCGATTGCGGGCAGGCAAATTCCAAATCACAAATTAAATTAAAACTTAAAAGTCAAAAGTCAAAAATCAGATTATAGAATTTGGATTTATGATTTAGGAATAATGAACTTAGTATTATGAATTATGAATTATGTATTATGTATTATGAGAATAATGCATTTCCTGCATAATACATAATACAAGATACTAAATACTAGCTTCGACTAAATCCCGATAGCCGACGGCCGATAGCTGATATCTGAAATCCGTTGCTTTCTGCTTACTACATTCTACTTTCTACTATTCTCACAACTGAAGTCTGAAAACCGACATCCGAAGTCCGATGTCTGATGTCCGATAGCTGATAGCTGATATCCGACGGCTGGAGTCTCTTGCCTTTCTTCCTTTGATTACAAATTTAGAATCAAATACCGTTGTTGAGATCGTCAGTAGATTAGAAATTTAATCCCCCTACAAAAGGCTCACTTATTGTTTTCGAGTATATAAACACCAGGACGGTATACGGGATTAAAAGCACAAGCAAAACCCGGTTTATCTTTAAGCTTCGCCAAAAAAGGAAGTTTAAATATGTTCCTCCAATCTTTCTCTCTGTACTTTTTCGAGCTATCTCTTAAGGTAAGGCCCTGTTTTCTAAATAAATCTTCCCAAAAAGAAATATCAGAACCAGAATTGGTGCGATCTATATGATCACTAACATTTCTAAACCTGCCCTCAGATGGATCCGCAATTACCAAGAAAGCCACACCACCAGGCTTTAAAACCCTTCTTATTTCTGAAACAACAAAAGTGGCATCAGGAATGTGTTCTAAGACATCTGTACTTACCACACTATCAAAAGAATTGTCAGAAAAAGGAAGCTTTTTTGCATCAGCTTGCAAAGAAAGCGGAATTCTTTCCTTACCTTTTTGTAGAGACGAAAGAACTATATCAATGCCAAAATAATCGAACTTAACACTTTTTGCCCGCTTAACCAACTCCTGACCCAATAAGCCAAGACCACTTCCTATCTCGAGTACTTTTTTAGGGGAATTATCATTTAATCCTATTTCGCTAGCTATCTCACGAGCGGCCAAGGCAAAACGAAAAGGCATAATTCTCCTTCTAATCTCATTAATAGGACCTTCAGCAATAGGCGAATAAGAATAAGGATACTCTACTAGTGACGCTTCGGACATGATTAATTATAAGAAATAGATCATTAAAAATCCACTCACTAAAGGCACAAGCTTTCTTCGCTTTATCTAAACTATTCTACAACTATCCCTTCAAACAAAAAACAAACCTCAATTTCTAAATTCCAAATTACAAACAAAAAAATTCCAACTTTTAACTTTTAACTTTGAACTTTTAGCTATTTATTAATTTTGCTTTCTACTTACTACGTTCTACTTTCTACTACTATCTTTTAAAGGGTAATTTTCTTTGAAAGAAAGAAGTTTAAGAAAACTACTGAAGAGACTTATTTCTCTCTTAAATAACAAGGTGCAAAATCTATATCCTCTTAAGATATACCGGTGTCTTGTTAGATATGGATTAAATGTATTGCCTTGTGAATTAATCAAGGCAGAAAGAAGGATAAAGAATTTTAGGAGATACACAATAGGCTATCTTCATCTTGATACCCTTTATTCTCCAAAAATTAACAAAAGAAGATTCTACTTATTTACTGCAATTGATCGTGTAAGTAAACTAGCCTTTATTCGGGTTCAAAAGACAAAGACAAAGGAAATGGGAGTTTATTTTCTAAAACAGGTTCTTAATTTTTACCCATATAAGATCCATTACATCTTAACTGATAATAAAGGAGAATTCTCATATAAATATCTTCATCAAACCAAAAGACCTAAAGACAAAAGAGTTCATCCTTTTGGTAAATTATGTCAAGAAAATAAAATCAAACATCGCACTATCAAATTCAAACATCCCTGGACAAATGGTATGGTAGAAAGATTTAATGGTAAGATAAAAGATAAAGTATTTAAGCGCCATATCTTTGACAATGAAGATGATCTCAAAGAAAAACTATACACATACTTGAATGATTACAACTTTAAGGTAAAATTAAGACAATTAAACTACCGGACACCCGCAGATTACCTGAAAACAAGATTTGGTTATTCTATACAACGTATCGTAATATGACAGTTATTGATTATTATTTTAAATTAGGAATTCTTTCACTACCAGTTTTTTCACCACTGATTTTTGATTCAGTAATTCTGGCAATGAAGGCTTGGTTCTTCCATTATCACCACTTATTAATTCTTTGATATACGTTCCGCTTTCAGTTTTGATTTCAAAGATTGGATTTTTTGGGTGGTATTTTATAAGTTTAAAATAATAAATTTTTCTCTTTCGTAAAAGATCATATCTTCTTCTTAAAACTCGAGTTGGTGTTTGTTGATTTACTACTATGTTAGATAGTAAATAACAAGCATTTTCCAGCTCTTTTTTTGAGGTTTCTTTTTCAAGGTCAACTTCTGCCTCATAAATTTTATCAGTGGCAGCCAATTTTATTTCTTTTATTTTTTCTTTATTAGTAACTGATAAATTTTTAACCTTAACAAACTTTGATTTTTTATTTATCTCCTCTTGGGCCTTTTTAAATCAAAGGTTCTTATTTTTGGATCAATAATTTACAAAACAAAAGGTCAACCCTCACCCACCGTTGTCACATCCATATCTTCTCGCCCACAGCCATGAAATGAATGATTTTGCCTAAAGTTATTTTTAAAAGAGGATTGCCGATTTCTTCTTGGAATGAAGTTTTAATTTTTTTCTTTTCCATTTAGTTTGAGGGATGCCAGCAACAATTTTTTGATAACGGCCAAAAATATATAAATGTTTTATTTGATAGTTATTTTTTTATTTTTTAGACCAATTAAAATCAAAATATCAGGATCTTTAAAATCAACTTTTTTACCAGGTTTTTCTTCCAAAACTTTTCCTAAACTTTTTAAACGGTTTTTCTACTTCATCATTTTTTCTTCAACAGAAATGATACCGATTAGAAAAGTATTAAACTCAAAGTTTTTTAGTTTTTTAAAATTCGATTTTTATAATGTAAAATAGTATCTTGATTAATCATTTTTAAATTTTATCAAATGGATAAGGATTTAAATTATTTAAGAATAAAAAAGATTAATGCTTATTCTGATAATAGTCAAGGAGAGTATGTTTTTTATTGGGTGATCAATGGTTTGCGAATTGAAGATAATTTTTCTTTAAAATTAGCGATTGAAAAAGCCAATCAATTTAAAAAACCACTGTTAGTTTTTTTTGGTTTAAGAGATGGTTATTACTGGTCAAATTGGCGTCATTATCAGTTTTTAAAAGAGGGGCTTTTTGAATTTTTAGAAAATCTAAAAAAATTAAATATTGCTTTTATTTTTAAAAAAACTACCGATGATGAGATTTTAAGTTATGCAAAAAAAGCAGTCGCAGTTATCTCTGATGAAATTTATTTAAATGGAGCAAAAAAAAGACAAGAGTCTTTAGCCGATAAGATTGGGGTGGCGATGTATCTTGTTGAAAATAACTCATATTATCCGGTAAATATTATTTTAAATAAAAAAGCCAACTTTGCCTGGCAGATAAGAGATAAGATTTTTAACTTTTTGGATTTAATAAAAAAAGATTTTTTTCTTGAAAAAGTTCAAGTTAACTCGCTAAATTTTTTTCAAATTTTTGAAAAAGAAGATATTGAAAAAGAATTTGATAAGCTAAATTTAGATAAAAAAATTTATTTTAAGAAATTTATTGGTGGTGAAAGCAAAGTCTTGAAAATTTTAAATGAATTTATTGAAAAAAAATTACCATTTTACAGCGCATTTCATTCTCATCCTGAAAAAGATTTTACCTCAAATTTAAGTCCCTATCTTCATTTTGGCAATATTTCTACAGTTAAAATTGTTAAAGAAGTTTTAAAAAAACATTCTTTAAAAGATGAAAATGTTTACTCGTTTTTCAATGAGCTTTTGGTCTGGCGAGAACTTTCTTTTAACTTTGTTTATTTTGACAAAAATTACCACAACTTTAACTCAATCCCCTCTTGGGCCAAAAAAACATTGGATGATCATAAAAGCGATAAACGAGATTATCTTTACTCCTTTGACGATTTAGAACAAGGGAAAACTCATGATTGTTATTGGAATGCTTGTCAAAGAGAAATGGTTTATTTGGGAAAAATGGCCAATTATATGAGAATGTACTGGGCAAAAAAAGTGATTGAATGGACTGAAGATTGGCAAAAAGCCTATCATTGGTTAGTTAAAATAAACAACAAATACGAGCTTGATGGAAGAGATCCAAATGGTTATTTAGGTGTTTCTTGGTGTTTTGGTAATTTTGACCGGCCGTGGAGAGAAAGAAAAATCATAGGTAAAATTCGTTATATGTCATCAAAGGGGCTTGAGAATAAATTTGATATTAAAAAATACGTTGAAAAAATAAATAAAGAATTAGATTTGCATACAAAAGATTTATTCCATAGACAAAATCTTCAAAAGGGATAGTTGTAATTAAAAAATTGGTTTTATAATTCTTGTTATAAGTGACAATTTTTTTACTGGTTAGATAATAGTTGAAAATAAAAGTTAAAAAGGTTGTAAAAATTAGATAAATATAAAAACTTATTTGATTTAAAAGATAAACCTCAAAAAAGTAATCAAAAAAAATATTAATCGACAAAAGTAAAAAGACAAAAAAAGGATAAGCCTTTTTATTTTTAAAAAAATAAAAAGAAAATAATAAGAAAATTATCATTAATAAATAATAAAAATTAAAATTTATTTTTGAAGTGATAAAATAATTTAAGTTTAAAAATATCACAAGACAAGAATAAGGGACAGTAAAGAAAAACAAAATTTCCTCAATTGGTAGTTTAAAAATTTTTATCCCTAAAATATATCTGTCATTAAAAAACCACCATTTTTCAGCAACTTTAATATCCCAAATTATAAAAATCAAGGCAACAGTTGACACTGATAAGATAAAAGGTGTTATTTGCGGAAAGATAGTTTTTTTATAAAATAAATTAGCCAATATGGGAAGAAAAATTATCGTTAAATTAAATAAAATATAGCTTAATTTTTTCATTTTTTTTCGAGTGACAAGATAATCAATAAAATCATTAACTAAAGCAATAAAAAAACAATATCGCCTAAAGATAAAGCAATCGATTTTCCTAAATTGTCATTTTTTTTCTTTAAGCAATTTTCCATATCTTTGATTAAAAAAACATGGATGGTTGGTTGATCACGTCTTAAACTGTCGTTGTCCATAACATCGTCATGAATAAGAAGCGATGAATTAATAACCTCAAAACTAAACCGCAGTCGATAATTTTTTTATAGCTATTAATTTCTTTTATTAAGTCCATAGATTAAAAATATATTTTTAAATACAATATAGATAATATCGATTATGGACAGTTTTATTTTTTTATTATTAAAAATTACGTGTTTTCTTTTTTCAATTTTTTTTCCAAGAATAAAGTAAAGATCAGCGGCAATTTTTACCGGCAAAAGATTTTTTTTCTTGAAATATTTATATCCAAATTCTGCTTCTTTATATAAATTAAAAGCCCTTTGTAGTTCAAAACCAATAAGATCTTTTTCATTTTGAGAGAGGTTTTTTGCTTTAAAAAAATCATCAATTTTAACTTTGAATTTTTTAAAGTCTTCTTGTGGGATATAGACTTTTCCTATTTGATAGTCTTCGCCGATGTCTCTTATGATATTGATAATTTGCATTGCTTTACCTAATTTTTTGGCAAGAGGATAACTTTTTTTAGGTAGCTTTAAAATTTTTGCCATCAAAAGACCAACCACTTCACTTACTCCATATAAAAATTTTTCTAAATCTTGATAGGTTTTGTAATTTTTATTTTTTAAATCTATTTCTTGAGATCTAAAGTAATCATCAATTAAATTTTTAGCATCGATTTCTTTGACTAATTTGACAAAATCAGAAATTAATTGATTATTAACTTTTTTTCCAAAATAAGCATTATTAAAATTTTTTTTATACTGATAAAATTTTTTAAAATCAGGTTTTTTTTTGGTCAATCAAATCATCGGTAGTTCTTAAGAAAGCATATAATAGAAAAACCTTTTTTTTGATTTCTTTTGGAAAAAAAAGGGTTGAGTAATAAAAGGTTTTTGATTTTTTTTTAGTTATTTCTTCGTATATTTTTTTCATTTTTTAAAATTAAATTCTCAACAATTTGAGCAGAAATTAAAGCCGGCGGTATGCCAACACCAGGATTGGTATATTGACCAACATAGTATAGGTTTTTTAATTTTTGAGAAAAATTTTTTGGCCGAAAAATTGCAGTTTGAAAAAGGGTGTGGGCTAAACCAAAGGCTGCTCCTTGAAAGGCATTATAATCCTTTTCAAAGTCATCAATGGTAAATATTTTTTCAACAACAATTTTTTTCTTTATATCTTTTATCTTTCCAATTTCAGCAAATTTATTTAAAAGTTTTTCTTTAAAATTTTGTTTTTGGTTGTTATTTAAATTTAAGCCAGGAGCAATTGGCGATAAAATCATCACACTATGACAGCCAGTTGGCGCCATATTTTTATCAGTTTTTGATGGAATATGAAAGTAAAAATTGGGATTTTCTGGCAGTTTTTTTTCCCTAAAAACTTCATTAAAATGCTTTTCCCAAGAAAGATCAAAATATAAATTATGATGATAAAAATTTGAAAGATTATCTTTAATACCAAAATAGATCAAAAAAACACCTGGTGACATCGTTCTTTTTTTCCAATAATTTTCACCATAAGTTTGATGTTTTTTAGGAAGAATTTTTGTTTCAAAAAGATGATAGTCGGCATTTACAACAACTATATCGGTTAAATAATCTGATTTGTTTGTCTTTAATTTAGTTATTTTATTGTTAATAATTTCAACTTTTTTTACTTCCTCATTGGTTTTTATTAAAACTCCATGACTTTTGGCAATTTTTTCTAAAGCCTTTACCAACTCATAGATGCCGCCAATAGGATAATAAGTTCCTAAAATAAAATCAGCATAAGAAATAAGTTTATAAAAAGCAGGAGTGTTGTAGGGTGAGCCGCCCAAGAAGACGGTGGTGAACTCCAAAATTTTTTGGAGATATTGATTTTTAAATTTGTTTTTTATTAGATCATGAAAAGATCGCAAAAGATCAAATTTTAAAATGCTTAAAATTGTTTCTTTTTCAATTAAGGAAAAAGGATTTTTATAATCATTAAAAACTAATTTTTTGGTTGATAGTTTATAAATAAATTCTGCCTCTTTTAGATATTTTTTCAACTTGATATCACCGTTATCTTCTTCTTTTTTAAAGGTTTTAAAATTTTTTTTAAGATCTGAATAAATATCTATTAATTTCCCATCACTGAAAAATACTCGATAATTAATGCTTAACTTTTTTAAAGTATAAAAATCGGATACTTTTTTACCAAATTTTTTAAAAAAATTTTCAAAAACTTCTGGCATCATATACCAGGAAGGACCCATATCAAAATAGAAATCTTTAAGCTTTAATCTTCTTGCTCGGCCACCAACGATTTTATTTTTTTCAATTAAAGTGACAGAAAAACCGTCCTTTGCCAAAAGACAAGCAGAGGCTAGTCCGCCAATTCCGCCACCAACAACAATGATTTTTTTCATAGATTTTTGATAATTTCTAAATTCATTTTTTTAACCCAAGCAGTAAAGTTAATTTTTTTAAATTGATTAATTAAATCCTCTTTTGTCAAAACTTTCATTCCATAACTATATGATGAATTATTTGTGATTGGTTTTTTAAGTTCAATAAAATAAAGATAATTTATCTCATGTTCAAAATAGCCGCTTTTTTGTCTTTCTCTTTATAATAATATATTTGTATAAAAATTTAATCTCAAGTTTTTTTCTTCACTTATCCATTCACGTTTAAATGTCTCAAGAATTGCTTCCTCAAAAGTTTGCAGTTTTTCTCCATAACTAATCGCGCCGCAGAGAGGAGTTGAATCCCTACTCCCGATTTGACATGAACAGTGTTCTAATCCCCGAGCGTCTGCCAAATCCGCCACTGCGGCTAAATATTATAGCATCTAAATTTTAACATCTAGCAATAAAAAATAAATCAAACATCAAAAATCAATCCATAAGCTGGCGGACAAAATGATAAAGTAAAAATGAATAATGAGCAAAGTAAATATTTTTTTAATTTTTATATGTCATTTTGCTATTTGACCAAGTCTGACTTAGTTGAACAGGTTACGAAACATTTGAGACTCCCAGGTTAGTTAAGGAGTCTTGATATGAAGGGAAAACTAGGAACACCAGCTAATCTTTGTTATCTTCTTTCAGGTATTTCTGGTTATAATCAGGACACAATGAAAAGTCAAAGAAGTCTTTAAGCGACAAATCCAGGTTTAGACTAGAGGTAATTAAATTCTTTGAAGAGTTTGGTTTAAAACCAGCTCAAAAAGCCTTTGGGGTTTCTAAAGCAACATTGTACCGCTGGAGAAAGAGATTAAAACAATCAGGAGGAAAACTAAGTTCTCTAATTCCTTTATCTAAAGCTCCTAAAAGAAAAAGACAAATGATGGTTAATCCTAAGATAGTAGACTATATTGCCTTTCTAAGAGAAAACCATCCTTGCTTAGGAAAAAGAAAGATCAAGCCTTTATTAGACAAGTATTGCAGAAAGAATAATTTAACTCCTATATCTGTTTCTACCACTAGCAAGGTAATTAAAAGACACAACCTTTTCTTTCAAAAACAAGGAAGGATTTACCACAGCCCTTCATCAGGTTGGGCTAAAAGAAGAAGACTTAAAGACAAAAGACAAAGAGTAAGGTACTCTCCTAAAGTTAAAGACTTTGGATACCTGGAAATAGATACTGTAGTAATGTTTCTTTTGGGAATGAAGTTTTATGTTTACAATACTTTAGATGTTAAACTAAAGTTTAAATTTGCTTTGGCTTTCAAGAAAGCTAATGTTTTAAATACCTTAGACTTCTTTAGGAAACTTAAGAAAGTCTATCCCTTAAAGGATGGAATTAAGATAGTCCAAACAGATAATGGTTCTGAATACTTAGGAGCATTTCATCAACACTTAAACAAAATGAAGATTACCCATCTTTTTATCTACCCTAGATGTCCAAAGATTAACAGCTTTGTAGAAAGAGCAAACAGAACATTAAAAGAAGAGTTCCTAAATGAATACCAAGATCTTGCCTTAACTGATATTAGCCTCTTAAACCAAGAACTTGTTAAATATCTCATCTGGTATAATACTCAAAGGCCACATGAAGCACTTAATTACAAATCACCAATTGATTATCTTTTAGAAGTATCCCCCGAGTCTCAAATGTATCTAACCCGTACATGAATTTGACTTTACCCTTTCCATAAGCTATAATAGCTTCAGCTCGCAAATATGGCGAGCTTTTTTAATGCCCTCAAAAGCCAAATAAGGCTTTATGATACAAATTTCTTTCAACCTGCCTTTTGGCAAACGCCTTCACCTAAAACTAGTTAAAAGGCGTGCGGACTCTATTGAGCCATTTTTACCCAGCCTTGAGGAAGTTCAAAATATTCGCAAAGGTTCAAAATTTTCTCGCTACTTTAGGTTTATCTTTGAAAACAAAAGATTAAGAAAAATAGTCGGCCTTAATATGCCTATTGTTCTTATAGCCTCATCTATTTTGCCTCAAACAAGAGCTATTAATCCTGAAGAAATAAAGCCGGAAAACATTATTGTTTCAGTCCAAAATATAGAAGTAACCACACAAAAAGGCGTGCGCTACCCAACAGATGAAATAAAAATCACCCAAAAATTCAGGTTTTACCACCCAGGTCTTGACCTTGATGGGGTAACTGGTAATCCTATTTATCCTTTTATGGCAGGAGTTATTGCTGAAATTAATTTTTCAAACTATGGCTATGGCAACGCCATTTTAATAAACCACGGCAACGGCATTACTTCCCTTTATGCTCATCTTTCTAAAATCTTGGTCAAAAAGGGAGATTTTGTCACTCAAGAAACCAAAATTGGAGAAATGGGAAAGTCAGGACGGGCAACTGGAGACCATTTACATTTTGAAATAAGAAAAGATGGAGTTCCTTTTGACCCTCTTCTTGTATTGCCTAAAAATTAATAATCAAGTCCGGGGTTTGGTGTAGTCTCTTTCTTTTCCTCAGGAATATCTGTCACCAAAGCTTCAGTTGTTAAAACCATCATAGCCACAGAAGCTGCGTTCTGCAAGGCAGAACGAGTTACTTTCAAGGGATCAAGAATACCAAACTTAATCATTGAACCAAATTCACCTGTCAAAGAATTGTAGCCATAATCGCTGTCTTTTGACTCCTCAATCTTTTTGACTACATAGCCATCATCTTCTCCTGAGTTTCGTGCCAAGTACCTAACAGGCTGCTCCAAAGCTGAAAAGACAATTTTTACACCAATCTTCTCATCTTCAGGCATTTCCTCAACAAGCACTTTCTTTAACACTTCTCTTGCTTTAAGAAGAGCAATTCCACCACCAGGCAAAACCCCTTCTTCAATTGCAGCTTTAGTCGCTTCAACTGCATCCTTTACTCTTTCTTTCTTCTCATTTAATTCAACCTCAGTTGCAGCACCTACATTAATCTGGGCCACACCCCCTGAAAGCTTAGCCAACCTTTCTTCAAGCTTCTCGCGGTCAAAATCAGAATCAGTTTCTTCAATCTGGCGCTTAAGTAGAGCAATTCTTTTCTCAATTGCCTCCTTTGAACCCTGTCCGCCAATAATTCTTGTGTTGTCTTTATCGGCCCAGACTTTATCAGCGCGGCCTAAATCTTCAACTTCAATTGATTCAAGAGTGCGACCAGTATCCTCTGAAATGACAGTCCCGCCTGTTAAAACAGCAATATCTTCAAGCATTTCTTTTCTTCTGTCACCAAATCCAGGAGCTTTAACCGCCAAAACATTGAAAGTACCCTTTAATTTATTGACCACCAAAGTTGCAAGAGCTTCTCCTTCAATTTCATCAGCAATAATTACCAAGTTCTTGCTCACCTTGATAAACTTTTCAAGAAAAGGCAAAAGCTCTTGAATTGAAGAAATCTTTTTATCAGTCAAAAGGATATAGGCATCTTCAACTTCGGCCTCCATCTTTTCAGTATTTGTCACAAAGTAAGGAGAAACATAACCGTGGTCAAATTCCATACCTTCTTTATATTCAATTTCAAGCTCAAGGCTTTTACCTTCTTCAACTGTGACAACACGATCTTTACCATTTAAAGCCTCGGCTATTTTTGCGCCGATTGTTTCATCCCCTGCTGAAATTGTGGCTACTTGCGTAATTTCTTCTTTATTTTTAATAGGTTTGGCAATTCTTTTAAGTTCATCGACAACAGCTGAAACCGCCTTCTCAATTCCTTTTTTGACAATCATTGGGTTTGCGCCTGCTGTTACATGCTTCATACCCAAAGCTGCAATTTCGCGGGTCAAAAGAGTGGCAGTTGTAGTTCCATCTCCTGCCACATCATTGGTTTTATCAGCTGCTTCTTTGACAAGCTGAGCTCCCATATTCTCAAACGGGTCTTTAAGTTCAATATCTTTGGCAACAGTGACTCCGTCATGAACCACGTTGGGGGCGCCCCACTTTTTATCCAAAGCCACATTTCTACCTTTGGGGCCAAGTGTTGTAACCACTGCTTTGGCTACAATATCAATCCCCCTTAGAAGGGCTGTTCTTGCTTCATCTGAAAATTTAAGTTGCTTTGCCATATTAGTTTACAATTGCCAAAATATCCTCAAATTTAACAAAAAGATATTCTTTACCATCAATTTTAACTTCATTGCCACCCCACTTTTTGTAGATAACAACATCGCCTTTTTTGGCCGGGCTTTTTCTTAATTTACCAGAATCAGTCATCTCAGGCTCACCGACCGCCAAAACAGTGCCTTTTTGAGGCTTTTCCTCTGAGGTTTCAGGAAGATAAATACCAGAATCAGTTTTTCTTGTAGCTTCTGCCGGCTCGATCAAGACATAGCCAGCAGTTGGTTTGAGGTTAATTTTTTTGCTTTCCTTTTTCATAGGCTAAGATTGATTTTATTTAAAAAGAATTTCTTGTCAAGAGTCAATTTAGCAATCAACCTTTAGCACTGCTAAGACTCAAGTGCTATTATAAAAAATCATTTTTTCTTGTCAAGAGGAATTTTGTCGATAATATCAGACATCGGATGTCGGCTATCGGATATCGGACACCGGAGCCAGTCAAAAGCTGGTATTTAGTATTTTGTATTATGTATTATGCAGGGAATACAAGTAGAAAGTAGAACGTAGTAAGTAGAAAGCAAAATTCCTAAATCCTAAATCATAAATCCAAATTCTATAATCTGATTTTTGACTTTTGACTTTTAAGTTTTAATTTAATTTGTGATTTGGAATTTGCCTGCCCTGAATCGAATTTATTCTGGTTCAGGGTTTAGAATTTAGAAATTAGAAATTAGAATTTAATTTTTGTAATTTGTTTGTTTATTGGAGCTTGGAATTTGTTTGTAGTTTGTAGTTTGTAGTTTGTAATTTGTAATTTGTAATTTGTGATTTAATTCTATAATCTATAATCCAAAATCTATAATCTAATCATCAAGTTTTTACTTTTGACTTTTAAGTTTTAAGTTAACCAACAACCACTCCCCTTCTTTTAAGTTCCCTCATCAACTTTTTGTTCCAATCAACTGGATGAAAGATCGCTCTTTTTCTTGATACAATTTCCCTTGTAATTTTCCCTCTCATATAGAGCTTCTCTAAAAAATAAGATAACGGCTCGACAAAATTAGATATGCAAAAATAGAACAACTTATTCAAAAATCTTTCTTGTTTTTTTAGCTCGTTATATTTAAAAAATCTCTCCTTATTGGGAATTGCGTTTGGCCAAAAATCAAAAATCCAAGAGTTTAAAAAAATAAAACGCTCATAAGTCTTTTCCCTATTAAAAATAGGAACGATCTGTGCTATCTCATGAGCAGAAAAAAGGTTTCGGTCGTGCCACTCAAGATCCTCCTCATCAAGCCACATATTTAGACACAACTTGTCTTTTACTTCTTTATCAAAAGACCTTCTGACCGAAATTTTTTTAAACTTTAAAAAAAGAAGAACAAGAAGGCGAGTTGTCCAAAGAGTCCTCTTCTTGGTAATGATTAAAAGATCAATATCAGAATAAAAATCAGCATTCCCCATTGCCAAAGAACCTGTAATTCCAATAAATTTAATAAAAGGTAAAAATTTTAATACCTCACTGTATTTTTTGGCGATTTTAATCTTATTTTCTGAGAATTCTTCTCTTTTTAATCTTTCTCCCACTTGTTTTTCCTCTCCTTTTATAAAATAAAAACCACGACTTGAAGATATTAAAATAGCCTTTTTGAAACCAAATTTTATTCCCTTCCCAGGCTGCCATCTTTTAATTTCCTTGACTCTCAAAGGAAAAGAAAAAAGAGAATGATAGAAAATTGTAAATTTATCTTGTAAAGACAATTTCCTTGAAGAAATTAACACAAATTATTTAGCTAAACCATACTGAGTTAAAACCTGGTTTATTCCCTGAATCAAGGTTTCGCTAGCTCTTGCTGAATCTTGATTGTCATTCAGAGCATTTATTGCATCCTCAAAATATTTACTCAATTGAGAATTTATTCCTGTTGGGCCATCAAAAGTTCTAGAAGCTAGATACCAACTTTTAGCATCAGGCGCAAGTTTAACAACCGAGCCTAAAATTGGATGGTCAAGAAGAAGATTGGCCATATCAGATCTGGGGTAAACTTCACCAAAACCTCGCACCAGCGATGCTTGTTTAAATATCTTTTCGAGCGAATCGCGAGAAGAAATAAATTTCAAAAAATCCCAAGCCAAATCTTTATTTTTACTTTTAATCCAAACTCCTTGAGACCAATAAGTAGCGTAGCTGATATCGGGTTCGTCAGGATTCTCTTTTGGAATCTGAGGCAAAGGGACAGTTCTAAAATTCAAATTTGGATTTATTTCCTTGATGTTAAAAGCCCGCCACGAAGGACCAAAGTACATCGCAAGTTTCCCCGCAGCAAAAGCTTCTGTTGAGGAAGGTAATGTCTCATCCCAAACTTTATCGCTTCTTGAAAAAATAGTATAAAACAAAAGTGAATTCTCAACCAAAGACGGATCAGACTTTGCAAAATTAACTCCGTTTTGAAGCATCATCAAAGCCAAAATTTCCTGCCAATGATCCACGTTTTCGACCCTGCCCAAAGCTACTCCCGACTGAACTATTCTTCCATCCACAACTTTGGTTAAAAGTTTGGCGTCGTCACGCAATTCAACCCAGGTTGTTGGAGGATTAAGCCCTGCTTCTTTAAAAAGATCCTCATTTATAAATAGTGTCAAAGCATCATAACCCAAAGGTATTCCCAAAATTCTCCCTTGAAAAGTCAAGTCTGCTGAAATTACATAATAATAGTTTTGCGCCATATCAGCAGAGCTCATAACTTGAGGTGGCATGCCGTCAAGGTCGCGCACAAAAAGAGGGGTCCAAGTATTATGAAAGGCAAATATATCCGGACCTTCACCTTTGGCAAGAGTACTCGCTAATCTCTCGCGATAATCTTGAGGCGACTGTTTGACATAATTAATCTTCACATTTGGGTTTTTTGCCTCATATTCTTGAATTAGAGGTTTAATAATCGAATCATCTTCCCAAAGATTCCACCAGGTTATATTTTTTTCCTCAACAGTCTTTTTACCCAAAAATTTACCTGCTGCAAAGATTAAACCAACTACAACTGCCACAACCAAAAGCAAGATTAAAACAAGGCGAAGGGGAAATTTTTTAGCAGGTTTAGGTGGCAGAACAGGATTGGACTGAGCACTAATTGGCTGAGATTCCGGCTTCATTTCAGAAACATTAAGTGTCTCGTTTTGACTGGTGGAATTATCAGGTGTTGAAACAACAAAAGGATTGGTAACAGGCTGGCCTTGACTTTCTAAATTTTGAGGAGGGACAAAAGGATTTGGTTGAGAAGAATTAACATAAAGGGAGGAAGTTTCGCCACTAACGCCAGCTGATACAAGTGGTTCGTTTATATTATTCAAAGGATTAGCAACAGGCGGCAAACCTTGAGTCTGAGGTAGAGAACTTTCTACCTGGCCTTGAACTTGACTTTGATTGTTGTTATTATCTTGATTCATTTTTAACTTAAAACATAAATTACCTTTTATTATACAGTCACTCTTATTCTAACCAATTTCTGTCGCTAAGTTAAATTTAGTTTATAATTAGACAAACGCAATATGAATTACTTAAACAAAGAGATGCTCAAAAAAACATTAAAAATTGCTTTGTCCCCCTTGTTAATTGTTCTTTCTCCTATTCTTTTTTTCTATTTTGTCTTCTTTGAGAGAATTCTCCCCAATACCTATGTTAATAATATCAGTATTGGAGGATTAACTGAAGAGGAAGCGCAAAAAAGACTATTTCAGGAAGTTAAAACACCAGAAGAGATTATCGTCTTAATCAAAAATCAAGAGATAAAGATCAAACCAGAAGATTTTGAATTAAAATACGATTTTGAAGAAACTGCTAAAACTGCTTATTTTAAGAAAGAAGAAAAACCGCTCGAGAATTTAAAAAGTATTTATCAAAAGACTCTTGTTACTCCAATTTTTAACTATGATAAAGAAAAATTAGAAAAAATAATTGAAGAAATTGCTATCAAAACTGAAGAAAAAGGACAAAAACCTCAAGCAACATTAGAAAACGGCAAGATTAAAATCATAAACGGCAGCGTTGGTGTAATCATAAAAAAGGAAGATTTAGAAAACCAAATAAAAGAAAAGATAAAAAACTTTGATTTATCACCGATAACTTTAAAGACAGTTTCCGATGACTATGTTTTAGACGATATTGATTTGAAAAAATATGAGGAGAGAGTAAATAAGTTACTCAATAAAAAAATAGTTGTTTCATTTGAAAATTTTCAACAAGAAATTCCAGATAAAGAAATTATCGGCTTAACCGACTATTTTGATGGATATCAAAAAGATAAAGTTAAAGAACTGTCAAGTGTAATATCAACCAAGATCGAAAGGCCTCCACAAAATCCGATATTTAATTTTGAGAATGGCGTTGTTAAAGAATTTAAACCAGCAGAAGATGGAATAGTTCTAAATCAGGAAGATTTTACTGCTAATTTAATATCTTCTTTTGAAATCCTGGAAAATAGCGACCAGAAGACAATTACCATTACTCCCCCTGTCAAAAGAACACCACCTGACTATAAAACCGAAGATGTCAATTCTTTGGGAATTAAAGAGCTTGTTGGCTTGGGCAAGTCAAAATTTGTAGGGTCAATACCCTCAAGAATACACAACATAAAACTTGCGGCATCAAAATTTAACGGCATATTGGTTAAACCAGAAGAAATTTTATCTTTTAATCAAATTCTAGGCGAGGTGTCAAAAGAAACAGGATACCAACAAGCTTATATTATCAAAGAAGGACAAACAGTTTTGGGAGATGGTGGAGGGGTATGTCAGGTCTCAACCACTCTATTTAGAGCAGTTCTTAACGCAGGACTTCCTATTGTTGAAAGACAAGCCCATGCCTATCGTGTCAGCTACTATGAGCAAGATTCTCCTCCTGGATTTGACGCTACGGTTTTTTCTCCTTCGCCAGATTTTAAATTTAAAAACGACACGCCGGGCCATTTATTAATCCAAACAAAATTTGACGGAAATAATAAAACCTTAGTCTTTGAAATCTATGGCACTAAGGACAATAGAGAGGTTTATATTTCAAAGCCAGTAATTACAGGCATTACCCCACCCCCTGAAGATCTCTACATTGATGACCCAAGTCTTCCAAGCGGCAAAATCAAACAAATTGACTGGAAAGCCTGGGGGGCAAAAGTCTGGTTTGACTACAAAGTCACCAAAGAAGGTCAAGAAATTTTTAGCAAGAGATTTTATTCAAACTACAGACCTTGGCAGGCCAAGTTTTTAAGAGGGATAGGACCAGCACAGTAATTTTTTGAGTTAAAACAATAGTTCAGATATAATTCCACAAATATGGACACTTTGGTTATTATCGCTAAAATTGAAAGATTGTTTGATCAATTTGGTTATCTTATTGTCTTTTTTTCAAGCTTAATTGAAATCACTCCCTTTGGGTGGATAATTCCAGGCGGACTTGTCTTGGCAACCGCCGGCTTCTTTACCTACAATAAAGCTTACGCTCTTGCCAAAATCTTAGTAAGCGGCTGGTTGGGAGCCTGGTTTTCGCTTGTTGGGGCATACATACTAGGAAAAAGAACAGGAATGTGGTTGGTTAAAAAATTAAAACAAGAAAAAAACGCACAAAGAGCAAAAAGAATGCTTGATAAAAACGGACCAATAATTTTAACTTCATCAATGCTTGCAAATTTAACACGATTCTGGTCGGCTTATGTTGCTGGGGTTGAGAAATACTCATTCTTGCGTTTCCTTATTTACTCGGGTGCGGCTTCATTCACATGGGTTGCTCTAATGGTTTTTATTGGGTTTTTGGGAGGCAGCGAAAGAGGACAAATAGAAAACCTCTTAAGAAAAACCGGGGCCATGTCATGGATAATTCTGGGAATAGTTGGCATTATCATCTTTCTTTCAATCAAATCCGACAAGAAAGAAAATGAAAATAATTCAAATTGAAAAAGTAAATATAGATAAAATCTGCGACGTCCTAAAAAAGGGTGGTCTTGTTATTATGCCAACCGAAACTGTTTATGGCGCTTTTGTTGACGCAACGAACCCCAAAGCGGTAGAAAAGCTCAATCAATATAAAAAAAGGCCTTTTGGCAAGCCTTATTCGGTTGCAGTCTCGGATCAAAAGATGGCAGAAAGATATGTTTTTCTTAACGAAACTGCCAAGAATCTTTATCAAAATTTTCTGCCTGGTCCACTAACCATTATTTCAAAAGGCAAAGGTAAAGCAGCAAAAGGAGTTGAATCAGAAACAGGAACTTTAGGAATTAGGATCCCAGATTACAAATTAGTAATAGAGGTCATCAAAAAATACGGCAAGCCACTTACTGCCACATCCGCCAACCAAAGTTACAAGAAAACGCCTTATAGAGTAAGTGACATTCTAGAGAATATAAGCGAAAAACAAAAAGGGTTGATTGATATTATCATCGACGCCGGAACTCTGCCCCCCAACAAGCCATCAACTGTAATTGATACAACAGGAGATGACGCTTTGATCTTAAGAAAAGGAGACGTTGAAATTAAAGACAAAAAAGAATTCCTTTCAAAAAGCGAGAAAGAAACAGAAGAACTGACAAAAGAAATCTGGTTAAAATTTAAAAAATTCAAAGGGCAAAGAGCGATTATCTTTGCTTTGGAAGGAGAAATGGGAGCAGGAAAAACAATATTTACCAAAGGTTTAGCAAAAGCTTTGGGGGTAAAAGAGGAAATTGTCTCTCCAACTTATGACCTATTAATTGAATATCAAACCCAAGAAAAGGTCTCTCTGGTTCACATCGACACTTGGCGGATGATAGAGCCAAGCGAAATAGAAGAAGTAAAACTCAAAGACAAAATTTCAGACCACTCGGTAATTGCCATTGAATGGGCAGATAAAGTTGAACAGATAATACGTAAATACAACGAAGAAGCAATTGTAATTTGGGTTAAGATAGAATATGCCAACAAAGAAAATCAAAGAAAAATTTTCTGGGGCATACTATAAATGAAAAATTATATTCTCTCAATTGACACATCTTGCGATGAAACTGCAGCCGCTATAACTCTTGATACCAAGGTTATCGCGAGCAAAGTCTGGTCCCAAGCTTCTCTTCATGCCAAGTTTGGTGGGGTCTACCCTTCCCTTGCCAAAAGAAAACATGAGGAAAGGATTGATTTTGTTATTAAGCAAACGCTTAAAAAAGCAAAATTAGAAATAAAAGATATTTCAGCTATCGCCGTTACTGTAGGGCCAGGTCTTGCTCCCGCGCTTGAGGTTGGTATTCAAAAAGCAAAAGAATTGTCTCTTACATTTAAAAAACCACTTTTTGCTGTCAATCATGTTGAAGCACATCTTCTCTCACCCTTAATTGGAAAAAGCTTTGAGGAAATTAAACAATACTTTCCCGCTTTGGGATTAGTCGTCTCAGGGGGAAATACACAATTAATATTTACCAAAAAACCGGGAAAATATAAGATAATCGCTGAAACAATCGATGACGCTTTAGGTGAAGCACTTGACAAAGGAGCGCGTGCTCTGGGTTTGGGCTACCCCGGTGGGCCCGTTCTTGAAAAAATAGCTGAAGAATTCAAAGCCAATAAAAATCTCAAAAATCCCCTACCCCTTCCTTTTGCTGGGCAAGAAAAACTTAGGAAATTTAGTTATTCGGGCTTAAAAACTGCTCTTGTTAGACTAATTGAAAAAATAAAAAAAGAAAAAGGCAGGCTTAAAAAGGAAGATATCATAAGCCTTGCTTATTTTTACCAGGAAAGAGCTTTCAATCATATTGAAAGGATAGTTTTGTTTATTCTTAAAAACCAAAAAGAAAAACCAAAAAGCTTTCTTGTAGGTGGCGGGGTTGCCGCCAACAACAATCTTCGAAAAAAACTGCGCAAAATAGCAAAAAGCAACAACTTAAAATTAATTTTTCCACCTCAAAAAAAATACTGCGGTGACAATGCAGCAATGATAGGGGTTGCTCTTGCGATTAATCTCAAAGAAAGAAGTGCTAAAAATGTAAATCCTCAAAAAATAGACAGAATACCAAGGCTTAAATTGACTGAAAGCAAAATATATTAACTTTAAACCAAAAAGACGGTATAATTGCCGTATGGACAAAGTCTGGGACCACAAAGCTTGGGAAGAAAAGATTTACAAATCTTGGGAAACCTCTGGTGTTTTTACCCCAAAACCCCAAAAAAATAAAAAACAATTCTCCATTATTATGCCGCCGCCTAACGCCAATGCCGATCTTCATATAGGTCATGCGCGCTTTATTGCCATCCAAGATATCTTGGTACGCTATCACAGGATGAAAGGAGAAACAACACTCTGGCTGCCTGGCGCTGATCATGCTGGAATTGAAACACAGTTTGTTTTTGAGAAAAAACTCAAAGAAGAAGGAAAAAGCCGACTCGACTTTAAACAAGAAGAGCTTTACCAAATGATATGGGATTACGTTCAGAAAAATAAGGTGAATATGGAAAGTCAAATCAGGTCGCTTGGCGCCTCTTGCGACTGGTCAAGAGAAAAGTTTACTCTTGACCCCAAAATAGTAAAAATTGTCTATAAAACATTTAAAAAACTTTACGATGATGGCCTTGTTTACCGGGGTAATAGAATTGTTAACTTCTGCCCTCGCTGTGGAACAGCTTACTCTCAACTTGAAATAGACACCAAAGAACAAGAAGATGAACTTTACTACATCGACTATGGAACTATTACCATCGCCACAACTCGTCCTGAAACTATATTTGCTGATGCTGCTGTTGCTGTTAATCCCAAAGACAAACGCTACCAAAATTTAGTCGGCAAAAAAGCTATTATTCCTATAATTGAAAAGGAAATCCCCATTATTGCCGATTCACTTGTAGATCCTGATTTTGGCACAGGTGCATTAAAGATAACTCCAGGCCATGATGCCACAGATTTTGAAATTGGACAAAAGCATAATCTTGAAACCATCCTTGTTATTAATTACGAAGGCAAGATGATCAACACCCCTGAAAAATATATAGGGCTAAAAGCAGAAGTAGCTCGAGATCAAGTAGTTAGTGACTTGAAAGAAAAAGGTAAAATCAAAAAAATAGAAAAAATAAAACACATAATAGCCATTTGCTATAAAGATAAAGGGTTAATAGAACCTTTACCTTACGAACAATGGTTTATCAAAACCAAAAGTCTTGCTGAAATGGCGCTCAAAGCAATCAAGGAGAAAAAAGTTTCTTTTACAAGCAAAAAATATGAAAAAATAGCTATACATTGGCTTAAAAACTTAAAAGACTGGAATATTTCAAGACAGATCGTCTGGGGAATAAGAATTCCTGCTTGGTATTGCAACGATTGCCATAATTGGACTATCACAGATGGTAAAAAACCTGAAAAATGCTCTTTTTGCAAAAGCAAAAATATTATTCAAGACAAAGATACTTTTGACACTTGGTTTTCCTCAGGTCAATGGCCATACGCAACTCTTTTGGCAAGTGGTAATATTGATAATCTTGAAACACCCCTTAATTCAAAATCAAAGGAATACTCCGACTTTAATTTCTTTTATCCAACATCTCTTATGGAAACAGGCTACGATATTATTCCCTTCTGGGTTATTAGGATGATAATGCTTGGGCTTTATGCCACTGGTGAAGTGCCATTCAAAGAAGTCTTAATCCATGGTTTGGTAAGAGATAAACAAGGCCAGAAAATTTCAAAATCAAAAGGCAATGTTATCAACCCACTTGAGATGTCAACCAAATATGGGACAGACGCCTTAAGAATGGCAATGGTTTGGGGAGCCAAAGTAGAAAATGATATTTCTTTATCTGAAGAAAATATTAGAGGACAAAGAAACTTCGCTAATAAAGTGTGGAATATTGCCCGTTTTATAACTCTTGTCTCAGAAAACAAAAAATGGCCAAAAAACATACCAGACATAAAAAATAAAGACGACCTGCGGCTTTGGAAAAAACTAAATGAAACAATAAAGAAAACGACCAAATATCTAGATAATTACCAGCTAAATTTGGCTGCTGAAGAAATTTACCAATTCATCTGGCACACTTTGGCTGACATTTATATTGAAAAAATAAAAATTAGAGAAGGAGAAAAGACAAGAGTTAGAAAAGATGCTTTGCCTATTTTGCAAAAGTCGTTTGAGATTTCTCTTAGACTTCTCCACCCTTTTATGCCATTTATTACAGAAACCATCTGGCAAGAATTGAAAATTTCCAAACAAAAGATAATAATCTCCGAATGGCCAAAACTATAAGCTAGAATCTTTCGGCAGCCTTTCCTTATACTTGCTTGTGAGGATTGATCTAAGTCAAAAATTTAACTCAAAAATTAAAACTCAAAAGTTAAAAATATAATTCAAAACTTAAAAATCAAAAGTCAAAAATTAGATTACGGATTACAGAATACAGATTAGATAACAAAATTCCAAATTACAAATTACAAACTACAAACAAATTCCAAGCTCCAATAAACAAACAAATTACAAAAATTAAATTCTAATTTCTAATTTCTAAATTCTAAACCCTGAACCAGAATAAATTCGATTCAGGGCAGGCAAATTCCAAATTACAAACAAATAAATTCCAACTTTTAACTTTTAACTTTGAACTTTTAACTATTTATTAATTTTGCTTTCTACTTACTACGTTCTACTTTCTACTTGCATTCCTTGCATAATACATAATACAAAATACTAAATACCAGCTTTTGACTGGCTCCGATGTCCGATGTCCGACATCCGACGGCCGATGTCTGATGTCCGACGTCTGATGTCCGAATTCTTTTAACTTTTAACTTTTACTCTTTTACCCAATATTATTCTCCAACATTAAATTTGGCAGAAGGCGTAGAAGTAGGGGTGTTTGTTGAATTCAGAAATTCGAAGCTCGAGGTCAATCCAGGCACTAAATTCTCAAAACCAGCTTCTCCTCTTGAATAATCTAAAATAAGGACTTTTTTATTAGTATCTGGATCTTTAAAAACAAAAAACACCGGGCCTCCTTCAACTTTTGGATTGTAAGATATCAAATCACGAGAACCAATTTTTTCATCAACAAACGAATTTTTGATATCTGCATAAGTTATTACAGGATTAAATTTACTCGCCTCTTCTACCAAGATCTCTATTAAATCTTCGGAGCTTAAGACAGGCAAGACTTTTAGTTCAAGCATGGTTTTATTATCTTCTCCTGCCAAGCTAAAAACTAACAAGTCGCTCTTATTGGTTGGTATTAGATCGGGAGGATATTTTACAATGAAAGAATCACCTCGATAACTAGCCCAATTAGTAGTTAATTTTTCAAAAGAAATGGGTGTGGGAACAATAACAGCTTCGTCAGACTGATTGGTCTGAAGGGATGGAGTAACAGCCTTCTTTAAATTCAACCTACCACTTTTCCAACCACTAATTAAATAAAGACCTAGTCCGAGAACAGAGGTTGCAAACAGAAGTAATGCTAGGGTAAATATAATTTTCTGGTTTTTATCTCTATCTAAAGTATTGTTATCTCCTGAAACGTTGGCTTGCTGAGAAACATAATTAACCGCAACAAATGACTCTCCAACTTTATTTTCGGATTGTAAATTTTCAACCGGAACAGGTGTTGGTTGCTGACCTTGCGGAGAAGCTGCGGTTGTTTTTACTTCAACTGGCTGAGTCGTTTGATTAGAGGAAACAAAAGGCTCATTTTGATTGTTTTCTTTACCAAGAGACTCAGGGATAGAATTATTTGCACCACCAGAAGAGCTTGCTAAATTCTGATTTTCATCCATATTTATATTAAAACACAAAAATAAAACAAATTACAAGCACTAATTTTTGGAGCTATTTTTAAAAACTATGAATTATTGTTATTTTCTTCCTCCGCCTCAGAAGAATCTTCTTCTTTTTGAGGCTCGGCTTCTTCAGCCGCAGCTTCTTCAACAGGAGCAGCTTCTTGCACTATTTCCTCCTTAACAGGCTCTACCTTAACCACTACCTCATCAGGACTCGCCTTAACTTCTAACTTAAAAGTATCAAAAGCCAAATCCTTAACCAAGATTGCCTGATCTACCTCCTGAAGAGAAGATAAATCAACTTCCATTTTTTCTGGCAAGTCGGTTGGCAAAGCTTCTACCTCAATTTCATCAATATAAACAACCACTGTTCCCAACCCTTGTTTTTCAACTGGCGATTCACCAATTCCAACCACAGGTATTGAAGCCGTAACTTTTTCCTTAAGATCAACTTGAAGAAAATCAATATGAATTATATCTTCTGTTACAGGATCTTTTTGGATATTGTGAATTAAAACAGGTCTTTTTTCTTTCCCCAATTCCAAGTTGACTATTTGAGTTTCCCCTGCTTCTTTAAAAACCTTATCAAAATCTGATTTCTGAACACTCACTGCTTCAGACTTTACTTTTCTTCCATAAATATTCGCAGGGATAAGCCCTTCTCGACGAAGCTTTTTTACCTTCTTACCCAAGACATCCCTTTTTTCTACTTTAAGTGATAGAGTATTTTTCATATTACCAATAAAAGCGACTTACAAAATCTTCGCTTAAGTTCTGCACATTATAAGTGAAACTCCCCCTCTTAGTCAAATGGAAAAGACGATCTGTGCCAACCACAAAATTAGAGGGAAAATTAACCTCAAATGAAAACGAAAAACTATCTATACCTGCTTGCTTACGCAAATAGAATCTATATTCGCCATTTTTTGACAGATCAACGGCTTTGCCACCGCTCCACTCAAAAACAACTTTTTTGCTTTCTAATGGCCCTAATTCCAAAAGAAAACCCACTTCCTTTCTTCCACCCACGAATTCTTCTTTAAAATCAACAGTATCTAAATTGTTCTGATCTCCAAGTGCCACCTTATTAACCTCAACACCAATTGGTAAAAGGAGTCTTACATAAGCTTTATATTTACCCTTGTCCCCCATAAAAGTCTGGGCTTTGTTGGTAAAACTAATCTCAAGACTTCGCTTTATTGTCTCTTGATTAACATCAACATTGAGCTTCAGATCACGATCAATAAAATAGTTAGCTTTATTAACTCCCAAATTTGCTTCTATCAAAGAAGCCCAATCAGAAAGACAATTCTCGAGAGAACAGACGGGTTCTCTTATCGCCCCGCCCCACCCAAGATTATCTATTTTCTCCTGAAGGCGAGCTTCATGAAGAAAGACTTGAATATGCCGCTTGTTTAAGTTTTGATAAGAAGTTTCTAAAATTTGAACCATTTGCCTTTTATCAGCAGACTTAAAATCATTAAAAATAGTTCTTGAAAGAGCTAGAAGAAAATTACCCTTCTGTTTTGAACCTGGAAAGAAATTTTTTTCAGCTTCATATTGTACAACTTCATAGAAATTTTTAGGATCTATTCTCTTATCAAAATCAGCTACATAAACTGACTCAAAAGCACCAACCAAATCTCGAGCAAAATTCAAGTCAATTGCAACCACCCCATCAACCTGAATGTTCATAGATTTATCCAAAAACCATTCAGCTCTTTGAGCGGATTTAGAAAAATCAGGATCCCAATTTGAATCACGCAGATACCAAGCCGGTTGATTAAGATATTCTTTTAATTGCCAAGGTGGTTCAACATATCCTTTTAACTGTCCATCAGCGTCATAAACATCATAGACTTCAAATTTGGTCATAGCCCCCTTATTAAAACCAACGATGGCAAAGGAACCAATAAAACCACCTGTAGGTCTTAGCTCCATATTATTCTGAAGAAGAAGCAAATAAATCTTCTCTCTATCTTCTCCCAAAACTTTACCAATAAGAGAAAAAGCAACTTTTGCTGCTTGGATTTCTTCCCTGCGATGCGGCAGGTCAATCTTATCAATATATGGCGAAAGATAAGTAAAAGGCCAACTGTCTTTAATATCCCTTAACTGCGCTTCTAAAAATGATGCCTTTTGATAGATAGAATCAAAAGTCAAAGTTAAATCCTGGGAATAACTATTCAAAGGAATTTCTTGTCCATTAAAAGATTTTTCAACCAGAGATAGTGTTTTTTGAGTACCGTCGATTGCAAGCAGTGCTATTTCAGAAGTTTGTGAAGAAATATTTGCCAGTTTTGCAGGAACTACAAACAATCTCCCAATAAAAGGCGTGTCAGAATAAAAATAGAATTGAGACAAAGAAAAATCAGCCAGTTTCCTTTCAAAAGAAAAAGCGTATTTAGCATAAGAAAAAGAACCATTCTTTAAAAGTCTTTGGCCAAAATAAACAGACGCCATACTCAAAAAAAGTGATATTGTAGGAACCAAAAGCAAAGTTAAGATTGCTGAAAGAGAAAAAATTATATATTTTTGCATGAAGGAAAGATTAAACTCTTTCTTTTTAAAAAGTGGCGCCTTATCTGGCAATTTTAATTTAGATAAAGCCCTGTTCTCTATTTTCTCGGAAAGAATCTCTTTTATTTTCTCACCCAATCTTGTTTTTCTTTGACTAAAAAATGTTCTTATTTTTCCAAAATTCAGGATAGGAAAATGAAAATCTAAAAATTTTCTCGGCCTAAAATTTTTAAATATCTTCAAACTAACCACGTCTTTCTTTTTATCTAAAACTTGATTCTTTAAATAGACAGAAGAATCTCCACTAAGATAAAGTTCCTCAAGATAAAAAATATCTTTATTATTCTTAAACCAATTAATTGTTTGTTTCAAAAATTTAAAATCGACAGTCTCATCAATCAATATTTCCTTATCAAAAACGCCGTTGACTTTTTTTAACCCCTTTGAAGAAAAAGAGTATTCAAAATTTTGAAATTCATTTTGCACTTCACCTATCCACTCTTTCAAGGCCATAGGCCGACCTGAAACAACAATTCGAAAATAATTTAAATCATTAGAAGACAAAAGAGAAACAATCTTACGAGAAACACTACCCGCCCTTGATGGCCTGACTTCGCAAGAAGGCGCAATGGGTATCTCTAAAGTTTTACTTTCAACCAAACTTTTTAGAATCATTAGCAGTTCATCCCTTTTGTTTAAAATTATTCTCGGTCCAATAAGATTACCCAAGTAAATTACTAAATTTTCAAAAGAAGAACCTTGTTTGATATTTTGCTCATAGACGCGAGTCAGACTCTTCCCTAGACTATCAAAAACAAAATAAGGCAAAAGAAAAAATCTTTTTTCTTTTACTTTAATAGAAGAAAGTAGACTTTTAATTCTTAAATCTTCTTTTAAAATAACGTCTTTTTCTTTTTCTTGATAAAGGTTGTCAAAAAAGGCAGAAACAAAAATTGAATAATCAAAAACTTCATCCCTTTTCTCAAGATAATCAAAAGATAAAAAACGACTGTTTTTTAAATATGGAGCATTGTTAAACCACAATTCCCTTTTAACGCAAAACACTGTTACACGAAAGAAATTAGCCAGCAATTTCTCGACTAAAGAAATAGATAAACCATTGTATTCTGAAACGAGCGCCACCCTTTTTTTATCTATCTTTCCAGCCTCAAAATCTTTTTCCATAAAAATAAAAAAATAAAAATCAATTTATAAATATCATTTAATTCATTAAAGCATTTTTATCAAACTCTAGAAAAATTTTTTTGGTTGCTGCTAAGAAAATTAATTTTCAGGTGATAGAGTAGTCGGACGTGAAACTCTGTCAAGTTTTTCATTGACAAGTTTGTCCGCCAAAAAATTTTTTTCTCTAAAAATATGAGTGTAGGAAATAGGAAAATAAAAATTTTTCTCAAGATTTTTAATACGATCAAAAAATTCTTTCAACTTTAAATTTTTAACTTTATAAATTCTATTCAATTGTCTTACAACTAGTTCCGAGTCCATTTCAAAAAAGATATTGCTTTTGGTAAAGTTGTTCTCTATCAACCATTCAAGAGCTTTTAAAACAGCTGTATATTCTGCTACATTATTAGTAGTATTGCCCAAAAAAAATGCTTCCTTAAAAACAACCTCTCCGTTTCTTTTAACAACAAACGCACAAGCTGCAGGACCTGGGTTTCCTCTTGCCCCTCCATCTGTATTAATGATGATTTTTTCCTTTTCCATTTTTCTCTTGAAAGATTCCGCTAACTAAAAAAACTAGTGCTAACCTATTTTGAGTCAAAGTCAGCCAGTAATGATCTGCCACTCCACTAATAATAACAAAGGTTAAAGCCAAAAAAAACCAAGGTTTAAGAATTAAGCTTGCAACATGCGCTATCTTAAGCAGGGTTAAATAAAAAAAGAGAAAACCAAAAAACCCAAGTTCTGACAAAACTAACAGATAGATATTATGGACTGGCTGCAATCGATAATTAATTGCTTTAATGTCAAAAGTATAGCTTGTCTTAAGAATAAAGTTGTTTAACCCTACGCCAAAGGCTGGATGTTTTATAAACACATCTTTTGTAGAGGTAATCAAAGAAAACCTTTCTCTGATGTTTTTGTCTAAAAAAGGAATCTCTTTCCAATAATCAGAAATAAAAAGACTAAAAAGAGAAATTAAAAAAACTAGAGTAACAAGCCAAAAACAAAACTCTCTTAACTTTTTTCTTTTACTTAACCAGAAAACAAACAGACAAAATAAGAGAGCAAAAAAGGAACCTCGAGAAAAAGACAATAAAAAGACAAAAAAACTAAAAGACAAAACACTCCTCTTTAAAAAAACCTCAAAAGAACTGTTAGGAATAAAACTTAAAAATAAAATTAGAAAAAGGCCAAAGAAACCCGCCAAAGAATTGGGGTGAGAAAATGTGGAATAAGGCCTTAAAAAATCTCTCCCCATTAAAGAAACAAGTGCTATTCCTGGTGTATTCTTGTTAAAACTCCTCTCGCCCAACCAGTAAAACAAAGATCCAAAAGTTGACCCTTTAATAAATTGAAAAAGAGCCAAAAAACCAAAAAGGATTAAAGAAAAAGAAGCTGGCTTAAAAAACCAATCAGAAAATCTTCTTTTTTGATAAAAAGTTAAATAATAAAAAAGCCAAAGCAAAAGAAAAATTTTAGACCACAAAAAAAGAGTATTAATTTTATAATCTGAAAAAAAGAGGTTTACCAAAAACAAAGATATTAAACCAAAAAACCAAAAATTAGAAATTAAAAGAAATATCTTTTTCAATTCTTTCTTATCAAAAAGCAAGATTTTAAAAAACCAAGACAAAAAAAGAGCAAGGATTAAAACTTCACTTAAAGAAATAGACAAAGAAAGATAATCCACCCGAATTCCAAAAACCAAAGACCATGAAGGCCAAAAATGTTTAATTAACTGGCTTGGAGACAAAAAAACTAAAAACCAAAGGATAATCCTCTCTAACTGATTTAAAAAATCCTCACTTCTTTTCTTCAAAAGATTTTCCTTTATAAGAAGCATCAGGAGTGATTACCAAACAACGTTCTTTACCTTCACCTACAGACTCGCTTTTTACACCTTGAATATTACCAATAGTCAGATGAATAATTTTCCTCTGATCAGCTGAAAGATTATAAAGGTACTGAGGAGCACCCGTTTCTTTTGCCTTCTTGGCTGTTTTCTCTGCTAGGTCCTTTAAATATTCCTCTTGTCTTTCAAGCCAATCCCCCACATTAACTTTAACTTGATGCCACTCCCCTGTTTTTTGTTTTAAAGAAAGCTGTAAAAAAGTCTTGATGGCATTAATATTTTCACCCTGCCTACCAATAAGAAGCCCCGCTTCACTTTCAGTTTTTAAATCGACTAAATAGAAATCCTCTTCCTGATTCACTCTAAACTCAATAGTTAAACCAAGAAGAGAAAAGAGATTTTTAACTAAATCTTCAAGAATTGTTTTTGGATCACTTTTTTCCTGACTTGTCATTAGAAGTTGATTTTAGCAAAGAAAAACGAGAAAGCAAAGAGCCAATCTTGGAGGAGTCATATTGTTGATAAAATTGAATTAAAGAAAAAACCACCCAATAAAGAGCAAGACCTGAAGGAAATTTCATTCCAAAAAAGAGAGTCATCAAAGGAAAAGTATAAAGCATTGACTGTTGTATTGATGCCTGCAAGTCATCTGAAACTTCTTTTGTCTTTTTTGCTTTCCTCTTATAAACTTCAGTTGAACTCATCATTAACTTTGAGGACCAAAACTGAACCAAAGCTGCCAAAATAACCACTGGGCCAGGAATAGGAAAGGGAACGCTGTTTAATTTAAAAACATCGGGTTCTGTGACATCAAGATAAAGAAATTTAGTGTTAACAACTTCCTCTTGAGAAAACTTTAAAGGGGGGTAAAGAAGGTCATTAAATTTTTGAGTCAAATTCTCGCTTGAATAAATAGTCCTTGTAAAAACATTAAAAAAGGCAATAAAAATTACTATTTGTAGAAGATAAGGTAAGCATCCTGCGCCCGGATTTATCTTGTTCTGGCGATAAAGTTCAGCTTGAGCCTGAGCTAGTTTAACCTTATCATCTTTAAATTTAGCTTTAATCTTCTCAAGCTGCGGCGCTATCTTTTTCATCTTTTTCATTGACTCAAGATAGGGTTTGGTTAGGGGGTTTAAAACAAATCTTAAAAAGACGCTAAAAACAATAATTGCCAAGCCTAAATTATTTCCAAGCAGACGGTAAAATAAAATAAGTCCATTGGCAAGTGGTTGAACAAAAATGGTGGTAAACATTTTACTTTAATAAATCAAGATAAGGCTTTTTAGAAAAAGGATGACAACTCAAAAATCTCTTTAGAGAAAGGTAAAAACCTTTAAAAGTTCCATATTTTTGAAAAGCGGCAATTGAATAATCACTACAAGTTGGATAAAAGCGACAACCACCACCAAAAAGACGAACTAACAAAGGCGAGACAAATATCTGATATGCTCTAATTATTTTAATAAAAAATTTTTTCATTTCAAAAGACCCTTCGTTTTTAAGTTTTCCTTTACTTCTAGAAAAAGAGTGTCTTTGCTACAAGAAAGGCAATTTTTATAGGCAATAAAAAGGATATCATATCCTGGCTTAAATTCGGAGATTAAAATCCTTATTGAATCTCTTAACAACCTCTTAATTCTGTTTCTATCAACCGCTCTTTTGGAAACCCTGGTAGAAACTATAAAACCAAAGCGTGAGGGTTTGTTGTCTTTCCTAAAAAAATAAATAATCAAGAAAAAGGGTGTTCTTAAAAGAATTCCTTTTTCTTTTACAAGATTAAAATCCTCCTTGGTAACAAGCCTATTTTCCCTCGGCAACATACTAGGGAATTAGTTTTTTCCTTCCTTTCAAAGATCTTCTTTTCAAGACTAGTCGCCCCTTCTTTGATTTTGTTCTTGATCTAAAACCAAACTTTTTTACTCTCTTTTTCTTGTGTGGAAAAAAAGTTCTTTTTGTTGACATATCAAGATTATATCACAAAGTTTTTTAGATTGTGCAAGAAATTGGGGGTTGACTAATTGTGGATAAATCGCTAAATAATCTTAAGTAAACCCCTGCCTCCTCTAAATCATGATAAATGAAAGTCAAAAAGAACAAATCTGGCAAGATTGCCTCGGCGATATTAAAGTATCTGTTTCGCCAGCCATATTTTCTACCTGGTTTTCCCAAACGTATATAACCAAATTGAATCAGAAAGAGGATAGAGTTGTTGTAGAAATTGGTTGTCCATCCTCGTTTGTTAAAAATACTATTGAAAATAGATATTATGGATTAATTCAAGACACCCTAAATAAAATCATAGGACAAAAATGTGATGTTCTTTTTGAAATTAAAGCAAAAAAAGAAAACAAAAGTCAGGAAATAGCTTTAACGCCATTATTTCAAGAAAAAAAAGAAAGGGAAGAAAAAAAGGATGAAACCTTCCTTGAGGAACTAAAAAAATCAAGACTTAGACCTTTTTATACTTTTGAAAATTTTGCTGTATCATCTTCTAACCAAATGGCTTGGGCTGCTTGCGAGGCAGTGGCAAAAAACATAGGCAGTGCTTACAATCCACTTTTTCTGTGGGGCGGAGTAGGTGTTGGAAAAACCCACTTGATGAATGCAGTTGGTTATTATGCTAAGAAAAACGACATTAATAAAAACGTTTATTTTTGCACAGGAGAAGACTTTACCAACGACATTGTTGAAGGAATAAGAAATAAAACCACGCAAAAATTTAGAAACAAGTATAGAAAGCTAGATATTCTTTTGATTGATGATATACAGTTTATCGCTGGTAAAGATGCTGTTCAGGAAGAATTCTTTCACACATTTAATGCTATTGTTGCAGCAGGAGGTCAAATTATTTTAACTTCTGATAAACCACCATCTGAAATATCAAAACTAGAGGAGAGGCTAAGAAGCCGTTTTGAAGCGGGTTTAATTGTAGATATTGCTCCGCCTGATTTTGAATTAAGGTGCGCTATCACCCAAATCAAAGCTAAAGAAAAAAACATCAATTTGGAAATGAATATAGTTCAAACAATAGCCGCCAATCTTGATTCGGCAAGAAAGATAGAAGGTTTTCTCATAAGGCTAAGAAGTGCCGTTGAAATTAATAAATATCCTGAAATTACAGAAGAAATAGTAGAAAATCTTTTGGGTAAAAGAGATCAAGAAATTGAAAAGAGAAAAAAAGTAAGTAGTGAAGATGTAATTGAAGCAGTTTGCAAACAATACACTCTCAAGAAAAAACAAATACTTGGCGATTCGAGAGTTAAAAATTTTGCTTTACCACGACAGATTTTAATGTATCTGTTAAGAACAGAGCTTAATCTTCCACTTCAGGAGGTGGGTAGAATTATTGGAGGAAGAGATCACACGACTGTAATGCATGCTGTGGAAAAAATAACCAAGCTTGCCTCGGAAAGTGTGGATATCAGAGAGGATATAACGGGGATAAAAAAAACACTTTGGGGATAATTTAAAATTTTTTCCACTTATACACATTTTTAAAAGCTTTATCCACAAAAATATCCACAAAAAACAAGCTTTAAAATCAACAATCTAATCAGACTTAAACAAACCCAACTTTCCACTTTTCAACAACCCCTACTACTATGACTACTTATAGAAAAAGAAAAAACACTGGTTTTTTCAAAAGCAATGTTTTATACTTCTTTTAATGAAACTTCAGGTTGTGCAAGAAGACTTTAAGAAAGCTGTTATTATTGCTTCTCGCTTTTCGAGCGCAAGGCCACAAATTCCAGTTTTGTCTAATTTACTACTTTCAACAAGTAATAATAATTTAACTATCTCTGCTACCAATTTGGAAATATCTATTAATTTTAAAATAGGAGCAAAGGTGGAAGAAAAAGGTGATATTACAGTTCCTGCAAAGTCTTTGGCTGAGATAGTGAGTAATTTAAATCCGGGTGTAATTAAATTAAAATCAGAAAAGGAACAACTAACTCTTGAAGCTGAAAATTTTAAATCAAAACTTTTGGGAATAAATGCTTCTGAATTTCCCAAAGTTCCAAAAGAGATGACAGGTAGTATGATCGAGATTCCGTTTGGTTCTTTAGTCCAATCTTTGTCTAAAGTTGTCTTTGCCTCCTCATATGATGAAACAAGGCCTGTTTTGACGGGAATACTTTTAATGCTTGATGAAGGTAAATTAAGTTTGGTGGCAACTGATGGTTACCGACTTTCTGTTTCTCAAATAGAAGGAAAATATCAAAGCGATGTTAAGAAATTAATAGTTCCAAAATTTATTTTTAACGAGATTCCAAGAATTGCAACAGGCGAGAATATAATTTTTTCTTTTGATACTAAAAACAGTCTGGTTCTTTTTAAAACTAAAGAGGCGATTTTATCATCTCGTGTTATTGAAGGTGTGTATCCTGATTTTCAAAAAATAATCCCCAAAAGTTTTAAAACAAAAGTTTTGATTGATAAAGATGATTTTTTGCGCTTGATTAAGCTTTCGTCTGTCTTTGCTCGAGATTCTGGTAATGTAATTAAAATTTCAATTAAAAATAATTTGTTGGATGTTTTTGCTGAAAGCCAATATTCTGGTTCACAAAAAAGCTCGGCTGAAGCAAAAGTTGAGGGTGATGATGTAGAAATTGCTTTCAATTACAAATTTTTAGAAGATTTCTTGAATTCAGTATCAGGCGAGACTGTTTCTCTTGAGTTGAATGACTCAAGTTCTCCTGTTGTTTTTAAAGATACTTCTGATAAAAATTATCTTCACTTAATAATGCCGGTTAAAATTTAAAATTGATTTTTTGAAGACGCGTCAAGGTAAAGTAGTGCTTTAACTTCTTTTGTATCTTTAGTCTTGGCCCATCCAGTTAATATAAAGACTGGTGGTAAAGTATTGTTTCTTGAGTTATTTTCTAATAGGTATGCTAGTTCTATTTTTTCTACTCTGATTGATTGTATAAAGTCGTTTTCGATATCTGGTATGTTGATATTACCTTCGTCTAGACTTATGAGAACCGACTGATTTATGTTTTCTAGAATTTCTTTGTAATCCTTAATTTTTACTTTACCGATGTTGCTAATACTTACGTCGTTTATTAGGTTAATTTCCGAGTTTAGAATGTTTCCATCCTTAAGCACTTGAACATAATATAAAAATTGTATGGGGGCGGGGTTAAGGATGATAATGTTGTTGATTTTTTGAGAAAAATTTACTTGGTATATTTGAAAATTATCTTCTTTTGCTTCGGTAAAGGTTTCTTTCTCTTTTTCTAGTTTTAACAAGGTTGTGCTTGTGTAATATATTTTGTCTTCAGGGATATTTATTTTTTCTTTTAAAAAGTTTTTGGCAATTGCAACGACATCTTCGTTTTTAAGTTGCTTGTTGGGAGCTGTTTTTATCTCTTCTTCAGGATTGTGATTAGGTGAATACTTAATTTTTCTGTTTTTAAGGTTTATTGTTAAATCATAATTATCACCGTTCCATATGAGTATTTTTCCTTCCTCTATGTCGTCAAATTCTTTGGGGCTTTTCGTAAAACCAAGGCTGGAGGCAATTTTTTGGGCATCATCTTTTGAAAGAGGGTTTTGTTTTTTTACAAGGTATGGCACTTCTTTTGGAAAGGAAAAATCTTTTTCATTAATATTAAATGTTATAGTAAAGTTTGCTTTTTTGGAATCACTTGGATAACTGATTTTAGGAGAAATATATTCTTTTTTTGTTTTTTCTTTGTTTTTTCCATTTAGTATAACAATAGCAAAAACAACAAGAGATATTACTAGTAATGCGAATATAATAATTTTTGTTTTTTTTGTTTTCATTTTTGGTCCTTAAGGTATATTACCACAGTTATTGCTGCACCCGTAAGGTACGTGCTTGGGTATATATGGAACGTCCATTTTTATATTTTGTCTAAATTCATAATGCAAATGGGGTCCTGTACCATCAGAACCGCTTAGACCTATTATTTGTCCCTTGATTACTTTTTGCCCTGTTGATACTGATGATGCTGATAGGTGAGCATATCTTGTGATAATTGTTTTGCCGTTACAGGTTGACTCAACGTCTATATAAAGAGGTCTATAGGCGTTACTAGTTCTTACAACAGTTGCTGTACCCGAGTGCGTGGATATTATAGAATGACCGGTGGTAGCGGCTATGTCTATTGCCTCAACCAGTAAGTGACTAAATATTCCGCGTGGCCCTTGTGTTATCCTAAGACTCGTCTCCCCGCCCTCTGGCATTATTGGCCAACCACTAGGACATTCTTCTGGAGGATTACCTATTTTGATGGATGCAGATCCGGCGCTTGAGACGCTTTCTCCCTCGGCATTTGTAGCAGAAACAGTTATTGTATCTATAGTAAGCGTGTCCTCAAACTGAGGCGAGGTAAAAGTTTTTTTATAGGTGAAGGTGTAAGGTGATGCTGAGTCTATTGTGCCTATATTGCTACCATTTGGTATTGCTGGATTTGGGTTTGGACAGCTTGGTATGTTATTCTTTTTTGTTACGTTACAGGTTTCGCTTATTGATATATTTGTTAGAGAACCTTTTTTTGCCTTTATTGTTATTTCGTATGTTATCTCAAGAGGGAGTTGGTTGTTTTCAAAAGAAAGTTCACTGCTTTTTCCTTTTTCTGGATATTTTTCTGAATAAGCTAGTTTTGCAACTTCTATATATTCGTTTACAACAGCTCCTGGCCCTAAAGATGCCATTTTTGTTGAAGGAGGATAAACATAAGCTCCAGAATTGATAATAAAAAGAATTATGGCAACAAGAATTGGTATGCCAATAAAGACAATAAGCATAGGAATAACAAGAGAAGCTAAAACTATATTAGTCAAAGCAAAAAATAGACCTCCCAGAAAAGCACCTATTGATGCAGCTCTTGAGACGCTTATTACACCTACTCCGGCAACAAGGTAAAGAGGAGCACCTGTTAAAGCAAATGCTCCTACAAGAATTCCTGCTAGAATGAAAGTAAGTTTGTCTTGATTTTTCTTAAGCCAAACTTTTATGAGACTCGCTAGATCCTTAAGCGATAATAGAGCTGTTACTGCTGATATTACTTGTCCAATAGCGGGGATAACGTTTGCGGCAAGAGCGGCCCCTAGTTTGGTGGCAGCGGCCTTGGCGGCGATTTTGGTGGCGACCTTCGAGCCTAGTTTTGCAGTCATTCCGCTGATAGCTGTGTTTAATTTGGCAACAGCGGGAATTTTATTTATGAGCTTGTCGAAGGCAAAGTTGAGTATAGGAGAAGACAAAATGTTTGGTGACGAGAAACTGCCAAAATTTAAAGAAATTGCAATAGGCAGAGATTGTCCTTGTGTGGAAATACCTATGGTGGCAAGTTGTGTGTCTAGCCAGCCGGTGCTAACAGTTACTACTTGCCCTTGGGGGGGTGGCAATTTTTTACCGGTGATAAAGCTAAAAGCTCGTGTAGCAGAGGAAACTTTGCCCGCTACTTTTTTAATTTCAGTCTCAAGACGAGCTTTTTCTGGTTTACTTAGCTGATTGTATGTTTTTTCATCTAAAATAGCATTTTTAATTTGCTTTTCCAAAGTTTGAAAGGAGACAACTTGTTCTAAAAATTCAGTTAAATTTACATTTATTCCTCCTTCTGGTATTTTCCCTTCCGGCGCAGCTTCAAGTTTTCTTATTTGAGGAGGAATAAAAAAGGGCGACCAGTCTTGGCCGAATGCTTGATTAACAAAATTAGTGGCAATAGTAGAGTCTTTTTCTAGAGAGTATAGGGCTTCAAGAGATATTCTACTAATTTCCTCTCTTGCTTTTGCGTCAGGTATTATTTTTGCTAGTTCTTCATTTTTTGGATTAGCAAAGAAAGCTAGTGTTTCAAAAGGCGAAGAATCAATAGTTATTTTTGGGTCTTTAGGATCAATGTTTAATAATTTTAGGGTGAAAGTTTTTGCGACGATTTCAGCAGATTCTGTTTCTAAAGGATTTTCAGGATTTAATTTTGATGTTTCTATAATCCTTTCTTTTAGTTGGTCGGCAAAATTTTGTGGATCTTGGTGAGCTAATTTAACTATTTCCAGTTGTTCTTTGCTTAGTTTTATTGTTGGTTCAGGGAGAGGAGAGTAGAGATTTGTTTCTAGTGATTTTGTCTCTGTTTTTTTAATTTCAACTTCCTCTCTTTTTAATATTGACCCTACTCTTTTTAGTAGAGTTTTGCTTGAATTGGTTTTTGCTATTGTTGTTTCTGGTGTTTTTTGGAAAGGTAATATGTTAGGATTAAGAGTTTCTTTCTGAACTGCTGTTGTTTCTTTAGACAGGATGCTTTCAGTAGGTTTAATTGAATTTGGCTGTGATGTTGATTGTTCTTGGGTTTTTGCTTGAGGGATTTTGGGTGTAGTTGTTTCTAAAATGTTAGTAGTATCTGTATCTTCTTTTACAGAAGTTTTTTCCGAAGATTTTGGTTGTTCTTTTCCTTGTGCTTTTGTAGATGAATCTTTAGCCTGGGGTATTACTGGTAGTGCTTCTTTTTTTTGTCCTGAGGCTTTTTCGTACAATGTAACTAAGTCTTCTATATTGACAGGTACTGTTGAATAGACTTCTTCTCCGCGATCTAAGGCAATTTTCCATCCCCTTACAATTTGTATCGCGTCTTGAATACTTTCGGCTTGGGTTGCTTCTAGAAGTTTTTGTTCAAAAGTTTCTTTGTTTTGTCCAGAATAAAAAACTGCGGGAGCAACTTTTTGATCTTCTGGATAAAATTGGTCTGGAAAGAAAGCAACACATCCGTTGTACAAGAAATCAACAACTTCTTTGCTTAGTTCGTATTTTTCTGTCATCTTTATTGAATAATATCAGTTTTAATAGATATTTTTGGTTGCTCTTGTTGTGTCTGATTAAGTGCCACGTCACTTTTATTTGATAATTCTATTGGGTTACTGGTTATAAGTTGATGTTCCTCAGGTGAAGCAACTACTCTAATAGGAGCATGGTGCGGGCCGGCGAAGAAGATTCCCTCTCCAACATTGGCTGAAAGCAAGAGCTGCTTTTCTCCTTGTGAGAGATAAAAAACTTCACCCACGCGGTCTATAGCAGTTGGCGATTGTTTTAATAGGACTCTTAGGGCGCTGTTTGTTACAATGGCTTTACCAATATCTTGAGAAAGGAAATCTTCTACATCTTGAGTAATAGTTGTTAATCCTAGGAAGTATTTTCTTGCTCTTTTAACAACGCTCCATAAAAACTGGGCTGAATCTTCATATCTCATCATATGCCAGGCTTCGTCAACAATTAGAATTCTTCTTTTGAGGTTTCTTTGTACACGAGTCCAAATAAAATCAAGAATCATAAACATAGCAATAGGGCGAAGAGCCTCTTGCATATCTTTAACTGAAAAAACTGTAAAGGGATTATTGATGTCTATATTTGTTTGTTTGTCGAAAATGCCCACAAAACTTCCTTTGACAAATCTTTCTATTCTTGAAGCAAGATCAAGCGCATCTTGAGTTTCCATACCAATTAATGTTTTATAAAGATCTTCCATAAGGGGGGGTTCTTTTTTTTGGGTACTAGGATCTTGGGTTATACCCTTTGCGTGGTATGTTGCCACTATGGCGCGGTCAAGAAGGGCTTCTTTGATAGGGTCAAGCTTCCCCATAATAACTTTAAAGAATGAATGCAGAGTGAGAATTTTTAAGCCTAGTTGATTTTCTCCCTCTGTGTAAACTTGAGAGAGATCAAAAGGATTAATCTTTGAGGGAGAGTTGAAAGAAAAGGAAATATATTCTCCTCCTACCGCCTCGCAAAGAGGTTTGTATTCTGCTTCAGGATCAAGAATGATTACTTCGGTTCCAAGCATTAAACTTCTAACAGACTCTAGTTTTACAAAGTATGATTTTCCTGCTCCAGAAGTTGCAAAAATTGTCATATTTGAATTTTCAAGAGAAAATCGGTCAAAGATAATAAATGAGCCGTTTTGTGAATTAATGCCATATAAAACACCTTCATCTGATGAAAGTTCAGCTGATGTTAAAGGAAAGGTAGTAGCAAGAGAGGTTGAATCCATGTTGCGGGTTATTGCTAGTTTGTTAAAGCCGAAGGGAACTGTGGTTAAAAAGCCATTTTCCATATCAAGTGTTGCTTTTTTGGCGATAATCATCAACGAGCCAAGGGTTGACTCTACCTGTTTTGTAATATGATCTAATTCTTCTATGGTCGCAGCTGGTATGGTTATGTAAAATGCAAACTCAAAAAATCTTTCAGCACCTTTTACTAATTGTTCTTGGAGGGTAAGAGCGTCCTCAAGTTTTGCCTGGGTGTTGGGATCAATTACCTTACCTCTTTCGATATCGGTTGCAATTTCAGCTTCCATTTCAGTAATTTTTCTTCGCAAATCGTCAAGAACACTTTTCCCTTCGATAGGATAGATATAGAAGGAAATATCAAGAGAATTATTAAAGTTAATTATGGGTTCAAGCCAACCTGGGCTGACAAAGCGTGGATAACCTGAAACAAAGATAGTTCGAAAATAAGTGTCGTTGATTTTAATATAATCAAAGTCGGTTTCAATAATTTTGGGAGCGATAGCATCAATCAATTCGACCTTTTTGGTAAAAATATCAATACTGGGATTACTTATTTCCGGCTTTTCCTCAGTTGATTTTACCGTTGAATCCAAATTTAAATCTTTTACACTATTTTCTTTATTCTCGACTGGTTGAAGATTGTTTGGTCCATAAGTAGGCTCTGGCGTTTGATAGAGAACTTCTTGATTATCTTTTTTTGTTTCTTCTTTGTTTTTTTTCTTTAAGATGTTAAACATTTTGATTTTCCTCCTCCTTTTTAGGAACCGGCGGCTTTGAATTAAAAATATTATAGTAGAGATCAATTAATTGGGCTGTAGTTAGCTGTCTTAATGTTATACCCAATCTCCTTGCCTGTCTTATTAAATGATCTCTTTTTGGGTAAAGTGAGATTTTGGCTTTTTTTAAAGCGTAAGATTTTGGGAATGGAAGTTTTTGCCCTCTTTTTATAATTGTCGAGGCCGATTTGGCTATTCCCATTTCAAGTGGGCTAAAAGGAACAACTATGTAAAAGCTTTTCCCCAATACATTTCTTTTTTTAATAATTTCATTTACAAAGCTTTTGTAACGACTCATTAAAGAAGCAAGTTTTGGATTTTTAATCTTTTGTTCTGCTGACTCAAGATATTCTATGTATTTTGAAATATCTTTAATTTGCGAGCGAACAATTATCTGAATTGGGAAAGAAAGCGAGTTTAGAAGCGCAGCATAAGCAAAAATGACTGCTTGTTGTTCTTTTTCTGAAAGCAAAGAAAAATTAAGAGAAGTTGACTCAAGCACTATTGCAGCTCCGCCATCTTTAAAAAGAACAATATTATCGACAATATCGGCAATGGGTAGAAAATCTTGAGTAGTAGAAATAATAGGAGTATCGGGCATACTAAGGTAGGGTATTTTTAGAGGTATTTTTTTAATTTTGTCTTTCATATTAGTTAATTGCATTTGGTGTTGTTTGCGTTGATTTGGCTCTGATTAATATAGGTGGAATGATTTCTCCTTTTGCTTCAAAAGTGGCAGGTTCAAATTCATAACCTTCTTTCTCAGTAATAATATCGTATTGTCCGTTGGCAAGCGCGGTGACGATCATAAAGTGGCCGAGTTTATTTGACCTTATAGCACGAACAGGTCGGCCGGCAATATCTCTTATTTCAAGTATTGCTCCTTCGATAATTTTTCCATTTTGATCTAACACTTGTCCTGTTATCGTGTTCGGAATGGTTGGTGGAAGTGGAGGTGCTGCTTCGGCTGAAAACTGAACTTGCTGTGATGCTTTTGGTGGCTCTTTTAGTATAGGAGTAACCTGTTGAAGGGATAAGGAAGGCTGTGCGTTTGGTTGTGTTTCAGCTATTTTTTCTTCGACAACGATTTTGGGTCTGAACGATTTTGGTTGGGTAGTGGGTGCAACTACTGTCTGAGGTCTAACGGGCGCTTGATTAATAACTACTGGAGTGGGAGTAGGAGTAGCAACTTGAGCCTGGTTTGCGGATTGACCTTCTTTGATGACCACATTTCCTTGTCTGAAAAGGCTCAATATTCTTGAGAGAAAATTTTCCTCACCGCTTTCTAATTTATTAAGAGCTCCCTCGTTTTCAGTTGGCACTTTTTTAAGGTATTCTTCAACTTTTTGTTCAGCTTGTGTTTGTGGAGCTTGAGCTTGAGCCATCTCTTCGTCTTGAAAGAATTTGTAGCCAGCTTGGTTTTTTTGCCAAAGGTAAATGGTAGGGGAATATACAGAGCGAAAGAAGGCAATTATCCAACGGCTCAACGGCCTTTCTTCAAAAGGTAAAAATGCAAGAGCTGCTCCAAGCGAAACAGAAAACAAAATTAATGGCCATTTGATAAAAGGATGAAGGCCAGTTGAATAGATTAAAAGACCCACTAAAGCTCCACCCCCAAGCTGGAAGAATTGTTTTAAAGTCATATCTCCTACCAATCTGAACTGGTAGGAACTTATCTGTTGTGGTATCGGATGAGTCTCCATTTTCAGGTAAAAGGCAAGAGGTAAAAGGTAAAAGTAAAGATTTTATATCTTTTCTCTTGCCCTTTTTCTTGATCCATATAATAATTTTTTGTTCTCAACAATTAGATTTGATACCTCGTTAAAATCATCTTTTCCTATATATTTTAATTCCAGAGATATATCAATTAAGACTTCAAGCTCAGTCAAAGAGCCTATTGAGATCGTAAGGAACCTTGAATATTCTTTAGGTTTTTCTTTTATATAACCTTCTACAATATTGGCAACGACTGATATTGCTGCCCTTCTTATTTGAGGAACAAGGCAGTAAAATTCTTCTTTGGGATAGGAATTTGTGAGGCGGTATATCATTAGAACTAATTGTTTTGCTTTTTGATAGGAAATTAATTTCTGATAACTTGTCTTTTGTTGTTTTTCCATAGTATTCCTTTTAACTTTTAACTTTTACCTACATATAACTTTACCCCGTGAAGAGTCTTGTGCAACCCCTCAAAGGTTTTCACAGGTGGATAAAAATGATATAATAATCCAAATGACAGAAGGAGAACAACAAATACCAAGGGCTGAATCTGCACCTAAAGGGTTGGTTCCCGAAAAGTACCTTGCTTTTAAAGGGTCACTGTTTTTCGGGACTGAGGATGAATTGAATAGTTTTAAAGAGGGATTAAAAGATTTATCAGATCCGGAGCGAGAGATTGGGGAAAGAGTTTTGAAGTTGCATAGGATAATGGCAGGTTTATCCACATCTTCGCTACAAGGTGAATTAGAAGAGATTTATAAGACAGCTAAAGATAACAATTTACCTGATGATAATGAGTTGTTTGTTTTTGCCGCTTCGGTTCTTTCAACCGAGATAGGACAGAGAATGACATCTTCCGGTCAGGGTCGTGTTGTAGGTGGAGAGGAAAGAGATCCTGCGTTGAATGATTTGCTAGAAATAAATAGACAACTTCTTAAAGCAACGACAGGGCAGTTGGAATTACAAAAACAACAAATGGAGTTATTGAGGCGCTCTGGTTTTTCTGGCTTTGTTTCTGCAATGCAAGCAAGAGCGGGTATAAATGTCCAGCAGTTTGATACAGAACCTCCGGTTTGGTATGACAGACTTTCTGATGAGTGGAAAAGAGTTGTTAGAACAAATCTGGGCATTTTGATGGGGGCTTATCTAAAGTTCAGATCGCCTGGCCAGGGGGCGGAATTGATTATAAAGTCTGAAGATATTCGTATCGAGAGGGAGGCCTTGGCTTTTATGTGGGAGAATCTACCTGGTTTTAGGATGACCATTGCTACTATTGTTTCTGAATTGTTTGAGGATAGCGAGGGTAAGATGGTGCTCACCAAAGATGGTAAAGACAAATTAGCAGACACTCCTGCTTATATATCTTCTTTATTGGCGAGATTAAAGAAATATTTTTCAGAAAATCCCGATAGTCTTATGTTGTATTCACAAACTCTTGGGCCTGAAGATATAAACCCTGATGTTGCCGCCCGATTTGCTGTTTCTGCTGCCTTTAATTTGCTTTATTTGGGTGGTGCTTTTGAATCTGGTGATTTGGGTAAAGGCCTAAAGGATTCTTATTCTTTTAATCCTTCTGTGAGGACTTTTTGTTTACCTCGAGATCAGGCAAGGTCAAAATACATTTCAGGTGAAGAAGATATAATTGGAACAGATGAGGCATGGGGGGGTAAATTGGGAGAGTGGTTTGCCGAGAGAATTAGGCACAAACCCCAATTTAAGCAAGACTTTTTAAACAACAAGGGAATAACTAGGCTTATGCCTCAAAGATTAATGTATAGTTTGTTTGATTTAACTTACTTTAAAAATGGAGAAACCCTTTCTAAAGCATTATTGTCAATTTTGTCTCCTGAAAATAGAAGAGAGATTTCAGGTATGGTTGACTATACAGATCCCAACCTGGTTAATTTTAGAGACCTCAAGTATCCAGAGCTTTGGGGCGGATATTCTGATTTAATGGATTCTGCTTTTAAGGTCTATCAGGCAATAATTGGTAAGGCGGACAAGGAATTTGACCGGCAGGCTCTGGCCAACTCTCTTTCAAAGTTGAGAAAAGATCCTACTTTGAAGGGTATCTATACGGGAGAAAATGGTGAGTGGGTGGTATTAGCCGCTTTGACCTCTCTTCTTGGCGGTCCTAATTTGTATAGTTCTGAGATACTTTTAAGATTGCCGGATGAAAGTTATGATTATTCGGTTTGGGAATGGCTTGATGATGACAGAGTTTTAGCCGCCTTGCCGAGTGGGGCAAGAGAAAGGATTTTTAGAGCTTTAAACGCGAAAAATCTAGATTCTACTGTTGATGCATTTTCATCTTTATTTAGCGGCTCCTTTTTGGGTAGAAGAGAATCTTTAAGAAGGAGAATAAGAAAGGAACAGAAAAGGTGGCGTTAGCCCATGTTTTTGATAGTAGTTATTTTACTTGGCCCATAGCGCGGAGCATGTCAAAGAATTTTTTACCTCTAGCTGTTCCTTCTGGAATCGCTTTTCCTTGTGGAATAGACTTGTATCTAATTTCGCTTTCTGTGGCTGTATATTGAAGTCCCATTTTACCAACTCCTACGGCCGGCGCCACAGCCTCGCCGATTGCAGTTCCATAAGCAAATGGCTTGCCTTCTATCATACTCTTTATTATATCAGCTACTTTGGGAATCATCATATAGATCGCGAAACTTGCAAGCATCCAGAGGAACCTCCCACTGTTTGTGCCCCAAGTTAAAGGCGGGTCCCAGTTTGTAGTTGATTCTAGAGCCCTGGGTGATATTTGAAAAGGTGCCGCGCGTGCCAGAAAATCACCAACGGTGGAGCCGCCTGTTGCCTGAACAGCAAAAAAGAAGGCGAGAAAGAACATTACTCCTACGGTTGGATAAACAGCAAGATTGGCAATAAAATTTTTAGCCCACTGCCCAAATCCTCCTCCTATCGGACTAACTATTCCAATCAAGATTTGTAAAGGAGCAGCAACAATTGAAAGGATTATTGATACATAGGTTTTTATCATCAGCCACAGAATTTTGAAAGAATTAAAGATAGTTGCTATTAGAACTACAAAGAAAAAGAGGATGAGAAGGAAACCGCCAAAGAATCCTGCCGAGAAGATTGTGGCTATAGTGCCAAGCAAAAACATTAACACATAGTGCCAAGAAAGAACTAAAACATTTCTATCACTTGTTAGATCCTTAAATAGATCTATGGCCGAATAGCCTGAATCTACTAGCCCAGAAGCCTTTATGATTGAAGAGGTTATCCCTATGACAACATACATCAAATCTATTAAGAAACCTGCAATTGCGTAGGAAAAGGTTATTAAGACAAGACCGATCACTACTTTAGGAAGAGCTGACTGAACGGTTATAACGGCTTGGGGAGATATTTTAACCCTGAACATTATCATCAAAGCAAAAGCAATGATAATTATAATCAGAAGGCCGTAAGATATATTTCTTGTTGCTTGCCACAGCCTTTGTACAGCTGCTCCGCCTGAAGTATAGCCAAAGCCTTGAGCTTTAGCTTCAGGCAAGCTGGTTAGTTTTGAAATTTTTCTTAAGAGATATCCGGTCCCTGAGAGTTCGTTATTGTAAAGGAAGGAATAGAGAGAAAAGTTGTGGTCCCTTGCTAGTTGGGTTCCTGTTTCGTTATCGGTTATTAGCCTTATGGGAAAAGAGAAGAAGTTGTACATTCTTTCTATCACTTCCTTTAGGACTTGGACAGCCCCTGTAATACAACTTCCTAGGTCAGCGGAGAAGACGCAGATCCAGGGTTCTGGTCGCCCTAAGGTAAGAGCGGTCATCATGTGAGCTGGTATGGAATAAAATATCCAATTGACTTGTGCTGCTGTATATCTTTCTCCGAAAATCTCGGTTGGGTTTGAGACATCAAACGTTTTTACGTACCATTCGGGGTAGTCTTGGTGAAACCATAAATTATCAGCAGCGAAAGCTTGAGAGGATGAAGCGGGAAGAATGAAAATGGCAATTAAAATCGAGATGATTATTTTTTTAATAGTTTTTTTCATTTTTTAAAAAGTGTCCTACCTTTTATTTTAGAGCGATTTTGGTCTTAAAGGCAATAGGCAGTTGGTTCAGGGATTTTTATTTTCGCAAAAACTTAGACCATAATTTTTTCCTGCATATTCTGGATTAGCATAACTTGGTGTTGTGATATTTACTTTAAGGTAGCAAGCTTCTTGTTGACTAATTTTCAATTTATCAAGCAATGCTTTTTCGGCTTCAGTTCTAATTTCATCAAACGGAGAACTGAGTATAGATATAAGAAATGAATTATCAACAGGAATATACATTATTTGGTAATCCTTTTTATCGATAAATTTAGCAAAACCATCCTTTTTAATTTCAGTTGCTTCTCTATAAAAATTGTTGACCTCTATCCCTGAAATTTTTATTTTTGGCGACTCTTGATCAATTTTTGTTTCCAAATCTTTTGGCAAAAAGGGGGAAGTTGTGGGTTGTATGGTTTTTTGGGGCTCGGTAATTTCGCTTTTGGGATAGGGAATAAAAATTCCTATTAAAGCAAAAACAGCTACAGCGAGAAAAGAAAAGATCAGAATTTTGTTTTTGTCAATTTTTTTTATGGGCATTTTGATATATCAAGGCCACAAGCTTTAGCTGCGTTTATCCATGGGCACCAAGGGCTGTATCCTCTACTTTTCAAGTCTTTTGTCAAAGCAACAGCCTTTTGTATATTATTGGTAGGATCAAAAAACATATTAGCGCATTCAATTACTCTGTCCTTGTCCTTAATTGTACACATTGGTCGATTTTTATCAAAGGGTGTTCCACCGTCACAGTGTGCCAAAAGGTTTATTTGAAAAAGTCCGATACTGTAGTCAAAACTACTACCGCTTAAACATCCACAATTGATGGCGTCTGGGTTGCCACCACTTTCAGTGTTGCAAATACAAGACGCGGCTGCAGCATCACCTGGGTCAAAAAACTGGCTAAGATATGATTGACTACAGTATCCTCCTCCAGGAACAGCCCCACTTGGAGAGCCGCTGTTTCCTGCAGGTGAAGAAGTACAAAGACCGGTTGGGTCTGTTCCGCCACCACTTTGTAATTCTTGCCCGACAGAGGCAATGGATTTTTCGCTACAGGCTGATGGTATCCCTCCTATTTCAATACCTCCTATGAAAGGAATCCAGCCTGGGAGTCTTATTCCTTTTGTGCAAGCGACAATTTGGTCGTGACGATCTTGTCTTGCTCTTGGCGTTACTTCATTGGCTCTGCCTGTTAGCTGAGTTGCTGGCCTTTGCGAGTTAAGAGTGTTGATTTTGATTTTGTTTTTCCACTGAATTTCTTGAGGCAAGAGCTTGTTTAGTGGACCTGAAAACGTTGTTATTCTTTTTAGATCTGCTTCCTCTTTGTGGCTTAAAGGGTCGTCTTCGGCTCTATAGAGCGTGCCGTTTAAGTACCAGCTTAGGTATTCATTTGCGCGGTCGGCTTCGGGAATCTTCTGGCCTGTGGTTAGACCAGCTGGTGCTCCCCCAAACTCTTTAGGCCTTAGAGCAGTCTGGATGCCCAGTAGGAAATAGTCATATATGCCTCCGAGGTGGGGAAAATAAAGCTGGGGGTTTTGGGTAGAAAGGTTGGCTCCGTCGCCATTAATATTATATTCTACATTTGAGGACGCGGGGATGTCTTTTATTTTTTCATAAGGAGAGTTGGGGCTTGTTTTTGGCATTATTCTCCTGAAAATGGACGAGTTGCCAGCAGTTGTTTTGCTCCAAATTTCATCTACAAGAGGGGTGAAAGTTTCAACCTGAGCTGATAGTTCTGCTGTATTTGTGCATTCTCCTCTGAGGGAACAAAAACCGGAAGAGCAGTCCCATACTGCTGGACAATCAAAAGAAGCTGTATATGTTATTTTGGCAGCAGGTGCGCCTGTTGACTTTTGAGCTCTTTTGTCTATTTGTTCCCCAAACAATTGATCTCCGGGGTTATAGCGCGATTCTAGAATAGTGCACCCTGATTGCTGCCTTACAGCATTAATATCGCCAGCTTTGATGCTTTGAGCTTGTCTGTTGTCTAGATTTTCTTTTGGGGCGAATGTGGATTGTAACAGTGTTGTTAGTTCTACCCCTTCCTCAAGGTGGGGAAAATAAAGGACGCCCTCTCTTGTGGTAGTGTTTTTGGTCCTCGGGTCGTCTGATTTTTGTTTCCATTCTGTTCTTAAGTTTTTTATCTCAAAATTGGTTGAGGGCATGGAGCTAAAGTCAGACAATCTTATTTTGCCGATTCTATCTTCGGTGGAGGAATAGGGTATGTATGGAAAAAGCGCGGCCCAGAAATCTGGCTGGAGGGGGTTGTTAAAGCAGAACAGAATCTTGAAACCAATTATTGGTATAGTTACCTCTGCGCAGGTTTTACCTCTCCATTCCTGGTATGCTGCATAATAGTCTTTCAGATTTGAATATCGAGAGGGGTCTGGTGGCAAACGGTCTTTCCATTCTGCTAGTCTTTTCTCGTTTTCTCCAAGAGACGATGTTTTTCCCCGAGGAACAAGTTCCGTGTTGCCTGCTATTGGCAGTTCGGAATTAAAAGCATTGACCGAAATCTCGACCTCCTTTGGAACGTTGCAATGGCAGGTAGTGTTTGAATTCCCTGAAGCGGCTTGAGGGGGGTCGCATCGGCAATGGGAACTGTTAACATTGGTTGTAAAGGTTTGCCTTATGACGAAATCTTTTCCACAAAGCAGAGATTGCTCTTCATCCTTGATGGGTACTTGGCAGGGGCTTGCTTGATAAGGCCTTAAAGAGTGCCACTCTGGTTTTTTGGTTTGATCGCAGGGAACGTAGGGTTCGGGAATTGGGGCAGGGTTGGTAGCGTAGACTTTTTGGGTAGAAGATAGAAAAGCTAATAGGAAAAAGAGAGAAAAAACAAAACTAAGTCTTTTTTTGAATAAACCTGGCATTTGTTATGATTTTAAAGCTAAAACGTGAGGAAGTAAAGCTTGTTATTCCTGATAGATGATTTTGAATTGGGTAACGTCTACTCCTGTGAATTGATAAATTAACTTAAGTATTAAAAAAGACATTGCAAGAAGTACGATGCCAAAGATGGCGTAAGTTATGGTTTTTTTTGCTGCTTCTGCTTGCTGAGGGTTGCCTCCTGCAGTTATATAGTTAAATCCGCCAACAATAAGCATTATAAAGAGGACTATTCCTGCAAATTCAAGCGCTACTTTTACTATGTTTCCAAAATAAGTTTCAATGTCTGATAGCTTTGCTGGTGGTTCTGCTGTTGTTGTTGATTCCATCAGAGACGATTATAGCAAAAGCAGTAAAAAAAAAGAAGCTTGAGACTTTATTGATTAACAGTAGGAATCTGAAGGTTAAAAATGTTAACACCAAAGAAGGTTCCAATTAAGCCAGCTATTGCCCAAGCGGCAAAGACAATAACCAAGCCAACCAAGGCAGCAGTAATTTGAGCTCTAGCTTGTTCTGTTTGACCTTTATCGCCACCCGAGATAATCCAACGTATTCCGCCGATTACCAAAATAAAGAAGAAAACAATTGCTGCAATAACCAAAGCCAGTTTTAGAAGACCCGCAATAATACCTCCTATGGTTAGGTTAGCGACAGTTCCAGCTAACTGGTCGTTTGTTGGTTTTAAGTTTATTGTATTTCCTTGAGCCAAGACTTCTAGAGCTAAGCTTTTCATATTTCCCATATTATCTAATTTTTGTATTGTTTTTGTCAAGAGGGGAATTGGTCGAAGCTAATCGGAAGACTGTATTTAGTATTTTGTATTATGTATTATGGGAAATCCAAGTAGTAAGTAGAACGTAGTAAGTAGAAAGCAAAATTAATAAATAGTTAAAAGTTCAAAGTGCAAAATTCAAAGTTGGAATTTATTTGTTTGGAATTTGTAATTTGGAATTTGCCTGCCCTGAACCGAATTTATTCTGGTTCAGGGTTTAGAATTTAGATATTAGAATTTAGGATTTGGACCTTGTAATTTGGAGCTTGGAATTTGTTTGTAATTTGTATATTGGAATTTGTGATTTAATTCTATAATCTATAATCCAAAATCTATAATCTAATCATCAAGTTTTGATTTTGAGTTAATCCGTCTCTATTCAAGAAAATTTATCCTTAATTCTAGAAGTTTAATTCCAAAGAAGTTCTCAAGTATATAAATTATAGCGAAAAGAGAAAGAAGAATGACTAGTCCAATGACAGCGTTGGTTATTTTGCTTTTTGCTGATTCGATGGCTGCTTTATCTCCTCCTGAAATAATCCATTGAATAGCGCCCACAATAATTATGGCTACGAAGATAATGGCGCCAACAATAAAACTTAGACTGATTAAATTTGGCAAGAGCTTGTTAAAAAACTCAGTTCCTGAAAGGTTTCTGACACCTTCTCCTAGAGCTGGATTTTTAATACCTTGGTCCATAAGTTATTTCCAAATGTTTTCAACAAACTGAGCTGGATTGAGAATTAGGCTAATACCCAAGATTTTTCCCACCAGTTCGATCAGAAAGATGGAAGCGACAACAACGACAAGACCTATAAGAGCGTTAAATATTCTTTTTCTGGCTGATTCAAGAGCTCCTTTGTCTCCACCTGATGAGATCATTGCAATTGCACCTGAAACGAAAACAAAAATAAACCAGAGCCCAGCGACAATAGTTAAAACACCTATAACTCCTGAAATGAAGGAGTTAAAAATGGTTGGGGCAGTTTCAGGGTTGCTTTGTTCAAGACCCAGCCTGCCAAAGCCCTTAAAGCCCTCATTTGGCGAAAGCGGTATGTCTGCAGCAATTAGTTTTGAGATCATAGGCTTGGAATTTTAGGTCTAAGCAAGAAAAAGTAATCGTTGAAAACCAATTTTCCAAAAATAGCTGCCAAAACAAAAGAGCCAGCTGCAACAGCAAGGCCTAAAAGTGTTTGCCAAATTTTTGCCCAAGCACTTGCTACTTTTTTAGGATCATCGCTTGCTGAAATGAAAGCATAACCGGCTAGAATTAAATTAATCAAAGCATAAATGCCGGCAATGATTATTAAAGTTCTGAGAATTAAGTCCAAAAGCTTGCCTATAGCTCCACTTTCAACCGAGCCAAACTTGCTGATTGCTTCAGGTGAATTTATTGGTCCAAAGACTTGTAACATAAGACTAAATTGTCGGCTGGGTAATAAAATTGTTACCAGTTATTATTTCAATAATTCTTATTACCCAGTACGCTCCAAATATTATTATAAACCCTATTATAGCAGTTGTGACAGCTTTTTTCCCTTTTTCAATTTTTTGAGGATCGGAGGAGCCCGCGCCTGAAATTAGAGAGATTCCGGCGAAGATAAAAAGAAACAAGATTATTATGCCACTAACAGCAAAAGATGCGTTTAAGATTAGTGTTATGAGGTCTCCTATTCCTTTGGTGTTGCCAAAAGGAGAACCAAAAGTACTTCCTATGTCAATTGCTAAGCTTTTCATCATTATTGGAACGTTTGTCTTATTTTATCAAGTCCTAAAACAGCAGCTACTATCTGCACAATCCAGTAGGATGCAAAAATTATAACAAAACCAATTAGAGCTTGGGTAATTTTGCTTTGTGCTTCCTGCGCTTTTTTAGGATCGCCTGCTGAAGTTAAATACTGAAACCCGCCAAGAATCAGGTAGATGAGAAGAAGAATTCCGGCGACAGCAAAAATGTATTTTAAAGATTCACCAACTATTGTACCCACATTTCCACCCGCAAACTTGAGTCCGATACTGCCTTCTAATTGTTGATAATTAACTTGAGCTAGGTTCATAGTTTTTACGATAAACCTGGAATCTTAAGTATACTAACTCCAATTACTCTTAAAATAAAAACAGAAAAAATCAAAAGGATTAATCCCATTATAGCCGAACTTAGAAGTTCTTTTCCTGCCTGAAGCCTTTTAGGGTCTCCTTGCGATGTCATAATTTGAAATGAGGCGATAATAATTAAGATAAAAGCTATTCCTCCTGCAATACCAATCGCCCATTTAAGTATAAATTCTATCATTCCCTGCTGCTCAATTGGGATACAACCAATGGCGGTATCAATACAGTCGCCTTTTAGGGCAGAGATACCAGCAGCAGGATTGGCAACCCCTCTTGGTAGGGGTACTATGGTCGAATTGGGGTCGTCTTGACAATAGCCATTTACACAGATCAAGCCAGTTTGACAGGAGTCGGGCGGGCCTCCAGCTAAGTTGCAGCATCTCTCCCCAATTAGACCGCATTGAATTGGAGATTGTGCTGAAACTTTTCCTTGCGCCAGGGACAACAAAAGAAATAAGCTGGCAAGGAAGGTAATTATATTTTTTCTCATCTTCTTATTTTAACAAATTGCAAAACATTAAAACAGTTGTAGTTGGTATAATGATCTAAGATTATGACGATGTCAAAAGCCCGCTTGTTGATTTTGCTAAGAAAAGTCTTTTTTCTTTTGTTTTTGGTCTCATTTTTTTATCTTTTTAAAAATGTTGTTTTTGCTCAAACCTGTCCCACTACTGATTATGATTGCCAGATAAGAGAAATTCAAAAAGAAATTGATCTTTTAAAACCCGCTCATGAGAAAAATAAAGCTGAGCTTGATGGTCTTAAAAAGCAACTTGCCAATCTTGATAAAAGAATTAAAAATCTTTCTTTGAAATTGAAGGAAAATGAAGCTGAGATAGAAAAAAGGGAAGAGGATTTAGCTTATGCCAAAGAAATTTTCAATCAGAAAGCAAACAGCCATTATCGCTTTTTAAGGCTTTATGATCCGATTATTCCCTTTCTTTCAGCCCCTTTAGCCTCAGAGGCTTTTAAGGAAATTAATTTCAGGCAGAGAGCGATTGATGATGACAGGCGGACGATGGAAAAATATGCTCAAGATCTTTTGGAACTTAAAAGTGATAGAGAAACTTTGGAGAAGAATAAGACTAGCCTTGCTTCTTTGAAAAAACAGGTTGATGAAAGAGCTACTTTTTTGGCAGGTGAGGTTGAAAAAACAGAAAAATATTTGGCTTCTTTGTCGGCAAAACAGGAGGCAATACTTGCAGCAAAAAGCGGCAGTTTTATTGCCAGTGTTGGAGATAGTGAACTTGCGGATGATTATTATGCTTCAATCAAAGGTTTTCGTGAAGCGGCACCTCCTGGTTCCTATGCTGTTTTTGCTTTTGGCGCTTATACCCATCGCAAAGGCATGAGCCAATATGGAGCAAGAGGAAGGGCTAATTCAGGGGCAAACTACAAAGATATTCTAAGGGCTTATTATGGCAAGGAACCGGTTAAAAAAGATACCGGTGGAACGATTAATGTTTCAGGAGTGGGAACGGTTGATTTTGAAGGATATTATCTTTTGGGAATTGCTGAAATGCCATCTACCTGGCATCCCGAAGCCTTGAAAGCTCAGGCGGTAGCAGCAAGAACTTATGCCTATCGTTATAAAGTTGAGGGAAGATCTATTTGTACAACTGAATCTTGTCAGGTTTTTAGGAAGTCAAAAGCTGATAATTCTCCTGAGGCTTGGAGAAAAGCGGTTGAAGAAACAAGAGGGGAGGTTTTGGAAGATGTAATTACTTTTTATTCCTCAACTGCAGGTGGGTATTTGACGACAATGGGTTGGGATACAACAGATGGCTCGGGTGGCGGAAATTTTCTTGATAAATCCTATGAGAAAATTGGTGGCTCGCCTTGGGTTTATAAGGCATGGTACACCAAAGACTATAGCCCCCAAAGTGATAAGTGTGGAAGAAGTAATCCTTGGTTAACAAGCGAGGAATTAGCAGACATTATCAATGCCGCGCGTTATCGTGATGAAAGAGTTACCCCTGTTACAACCGCTTGTTGGGGTGGCAATCCTTATTCTTATGAAGAATTAAGGCGAAAAGCCAATGGTCCATCAAGGGTAAATTCGGTTAGTGTAATTCAAGGTAATGGTTCAACCAGTAAGGTAATTTTTCAGACAGATATTGGCCAAATTGAATTGTCAGCTGATGAATTCAAAACCGCCTTTAATCTTCGCGCTCCCGGTTATCTTAAAATTCCCCAGAAAGGGTACACCTTCTTTAACATTGAAAAGAAGTAGTTTTGTGTATAAAAGTGGTATAATTGGCATATGGCAGATATTTATGTCTCTAAGCCTTTTGTCAAAAAGGAAGAAAAACAGGAAGAAGATGCTTTTCTTGATAAAAAGGAAAATTTGACTAAGAAAAAAAGACCAATTCCTTTCAAAGAAAGAAAGAGTTTAGATTTTAACCCCGTTACCTCGTTTTCTTTTCTGCCTAAGGGGGTTGATTTTGAGACGAAAAACAAAGGCGAAAAGGTGGTCTTGCTTTTAAGAAGGCATCCGATTACCAATTTACGCTGGATATTTTTGGCTATTTTAATGTCTCTTGCTCCTCTTCTACTTGCCAGTTTTCCAATTATTGATTTTCTACCTTCTAATTTTAGGTTTGTTGCAATACTTGGTTGGTATATGATTACTCTTGCTTTTGTTTTTGAAAGTTTTTTGAGCTGGTTTTTTAATGTCAATATAGTCACCGATGAAAGAATTGTGGATATTGATTTTGTAAACCTAATTTATAAGGAGATATCGGATGCTGATATTGATAAAATTCAGGATGTAACAGTTAAAGTTGGCGGTGTGGCACAAACAATGTTTAATTATGGAGATGTTTATATCCAAACAGCTTCAGAAAAGCCAAGGTTTGAATTTTTGTCGGTTCCCAAGCCTGAAGACGTGGCTAAAATTTTACAAGAGCTAAGAATAGAAGAAAAACAGGAAGAACTAGAAGGGAGGGTAAGCTAATGAATATTAATCCTTTTTCTTTTGAAGTTTGGTCAATTGTTAAATGGTTTTTTGTTTTTGCCTTTTTTCTTTATATTATTTTTTCCCTTGTTGTAATTAGGCAGGTTAGTTTAATGAATAAAACTTTGGATGTTCATTTTGAAAAGCCATTTACTCTTTTTGCCTACTTACATTTTTTCTTTGCGGTAGGGGTTTTTATTTTTGCCTTTTTAGTGCTTTGATAAATGGATCTAAAAAGTACCTCCTTTAAGGTTTTAGGAAGACCAAGAAGTGGCGGATGGGCAAGTGTTTATGAAAGCGATTCGGGCTTGATTTCTGATCCAAAAGGCCGTCTTTTTATAGTTGTTTCTTCAAACTTATCAGAAGATGTAGACGACATAATATCTTTTGGGAGAGACATACTAGTTGATCTTTATAAAGAATATTATAATCACGCATTAAGCAGCAATTTTTATGGCTTAAAAAATGCTGTTGAAAAAACTTACGCAAAATATAAGGATAGGTTTTCAGGTCTTGAGATGGGAGCGGCAAGCCTTTCTCGCGATGTTTTGAATTGCGCAGTTGTCGGAGGCGCTCAGGCGGGTGTCTTTCGCAACAAATTTTTGGTAAAGATTTTGGTTAGTTCATCACCTCAAGTGGTTTCAGCCTCAGGTTACCCGCGCGAAGATGATCTTTTTATCTTGGGAACAAGTGCTTTTTTCGAATGTTTTGAAAATTCCGATTTTGATTCTTTCTTAGAAAAAGAGAAAAGAGGAGAAGACGGTTTATCGTTATTAAGGGAAAAAGCTTCTTCGTTTTCAAATAGTTCAAGGCTTGCTGGTTCTTTTGTTTATTTTAGCTTGCAGTCCTTGAAAATTGAGGAGCCAATCAGGCTTGAGAAAAGAAAGACGATTTTTCAGATGGAAAGGTTTGTCAAAAGAGAGCTGTTTTTACCTCTTGAGAGAGTGATAAATAAAATTTTGACCAAAAGAGGAGATTCCAGTTTTCCAAGAAGAAAAATATATGTCCGTTCTACTTTTCAGGGGTTAGAAGACGCTCAGTCAAGAAAAAAAGGTTTTTCTTTGGCACTTTTTTTGATTATTTTTCTTTCCCTTTCAGTTTTAATCGGCTCCAAGCTTAAGGATGTAAAAGAAAAAAGAGCTTTTTATCAAGCTAAATTAGTTGATGCTTCATCTAAAGTGGAAGAGGCAAAAAAGATAGCTTCTTTAGATCCTGAAAAATCAAGGGAATTATTTTTCAAGGCAAAGGATGAGGTTTCTTTACTTAAAAACGAAGGAATAAAGGATAAAAAACTACAAGAATTAGATGAAGATATTAGAAAATCAGAGGAGAGTGTTTTGAAAGAATATCACTTGGAGCCAGAGCTTTTCTTGGACCTTACACTTTTAACCCAAGGTTTTAAAATTTCTCTTTTGAAAGCTGATGCCAATAATATTCTGGTTTTGGATAGAAATGGCAAAAGATTGGTAAAGATTTCTTTTGAGAATAAGAAAACAGGAGTTGTTTCAGGCCCCGATGATTTTGATAATTATCAGGATGTAGGTCTTTATAGCGGGGATATTTTTGTTTTGACTTCAAAGGCTATTTTTAATGTTAAAGACAACAAAAAAGAGCTTTCCCGCAATGATTTTGGGGATGATGCTTTAATTAATTTTTATGCTGGCAACGCCTATATTTTAGATAAAAATCCTTCAAGAATTTACAGACTTGCGCCTGACAAAGAAGGCTTTTCGCTGCCACAAATTTGGATGGGAGAGGGAATAAAAGTTGATTTTACGAGTGCCAAATATTGGTTTATAGATGGTTTTGTCTGGGTTTTAATAGACAATAACCAAATTTTGAAATTTAGCCGTGGTGTGCCGGAAAGGGTTTATTTAAAAGGTGTTTATCCTGCTCTTGAGGTCATTGATTCTATTTATTCAAACGATGAGTTGAAATTTGTTTATCTTTTGGATTCAAGAAATGGGAGGGTAGTGGTTGTTGACAAAAATGGCAATTATGTTTGCCAGTATGTGGCAGATAAAATAAAAAGTTCTAATTTTTTGGTGGTTTCAGAAAGCCAAAAGAAAGCGGTTTTTTCTCTGTCTGATGGTAAGCTTTATTCTTTTGACCTAAAGCATCTTTAAAACTTAAGTTTTTTGGTGGAGACGGAGGGATTTGAACCCTCATCCGAGAAAAAATACCTAAAAACTTCTACAGGTTTAGTCAGTATTGTTTTTTCCTCTGGGATTTACTTACTGACAAGAATTCCCAAAGTGAGGTTTTAATTTTTGAGCTTTAGCCTGAAAACCAACAAACTAAAGCCGATCTTGACTGGTTTACACCATCAAAAAGCGGTCAAGAAGCACTTTTTGAGATGCCAACTTAGGCAAACGCGTAAGCGTAGCCGGTTGGAGCGCTAACTTTTACGTTGTCGCTTGTTTTTTTAACCAATTTTTACAAGTTTGGTTAAACTTGACCTGCAGTTTTTAAAGTACTTTTTCCGTCGAGACCTGTCGTCCCCTTATTTATTAAAATCTTTAAGCTCTCTTTCCGCTTCTTTTTCGATATCTTGCCTTTTTAAGGCTTCTTTCTTTTCAAATTGCTTTTTGGGTTTTGCCAGAGATATCTCAACCTTGATATGACGGCCCTTATTATATATTTTTGTGGGTATCAAAGTCAATTTTTTGGCCTTTATTTTATTTTCCAAAGAAATAATTTCTCTTTTATGTAGAAGAAGTTTTCTTGATCTTGTCGGATTATCACTTTCACTAAAAATATTAGCGTTTATAAGATATGCTTCGCCGTTTATGATTTTGACAAAAGCATTGTTAAGATCAGCTCCTCTTTCTCTTAGGGCTTTAATTTCAACTCCAATAAGAGCAATCCCCGCCTCAAATCTTTCAAGCAGGGTATAATTAAAAGAAGCCTTTTTATTAATGATTTTCACCGGTTTTATTTTACACTAAATGCTTTTTGATTTTTTGTTTCCTAAAAGGTGCGTTTCCTGTCAGAAAAAAGTGGGCTATATTTGCAAATCTTGTCTTCGTTTGGTTAATAAAGCTTCTCCTTTTTGCCCTGTTTGTCTTGAGCCTTCAATTGATGGAGTAACTCATTTTAAATGCCTTAAAAAACTCTCGCTTGACGGAATAGTAGCAATTTGGCTTTACCGTGGAGTTATTAGAAAGGCGATTTTGGCTTTAAAATATAAATTTATTTCTGATTTGGCGCGGGATTTGGTTTCTCTTTCTCTTTTGAGTCTTAAAGATAATTATTCAATTTCTTCTTTGAAAAATGTAATTTTGGTGCCGATTCCGCTTAATAAGAAAAGATCTAATTGGCGCGGTTTTAATCAGACGGAGTTTTTGGGGAGGATGATAGCCTCCTCTTTTGGCTGGAAATTTTCTTCCAATTTGCTTTTGAGGAAGAAATTCACCAAACCTCAAGCTGGCCTTGGCAAGAAAGAAAGAAGGAAGAATGTTAAGGATGCTTTTGCTATTAACCCGCAATTTGCCAAGATCAAAAATGACAATCTAGAGGTGGTTATTCTTGATGATGTCTTTACCACAGGTTCAACTCTTAAGGAAGCTTGCAAAGTCTTAAAAAGAAATGGGTTTAAGACGGTTTGGGGACTTGTCTTGGCAAAGTCTTAGCTTTAGAAGATTTAATCCTTTTCCCAAAGCTTTCCTCCCACAATTGCTCCTTGTTTTTGAGCCTTGCCCATTGCTTCCTGAAGCTCGCTTAAGGTAATTTCTCTTCCTTCTTCTTTTGCTTTCTTTAATGCTTGGCAGATGGGACAATCGTCAAAATAGTCTTCAGAGGAGGAGATTAGAGTGAAAGCTGGCTCTTTTTTCTTTTTCTTCACAAGGACATTTTATTTTGGTGTTCTTTGTTTTACAAGAGTCTTTTTATTCCCTAAATTTTTCTTGAGTCGTATGCCCAGTGTAAAAGCGCTTGCCTTTGTTTTCTTCGGCAATTTAAGTTGCCGGGCATACAATTTTTCTTAATTTGTGCGATATGCCTTTTCATAGCTTGCCATCTTCTGATTTGCCTTAAATCGTCTTCGTGTCTTCTGCCCATAAAATAGCGGCAATACCATTGGAACCAGCCTCTTGGGTCGTCAGGATGAATCCAACCTTTTTTGCGCCAGACGGATAACGGCTGGCTTGCGTTTACGCCAAAAAAGTTTAGTTTTGGATCGTGCCTTTTAGGACATAATTTTGCTTTTAAAAACCAGTCTTTGGGAAATTCGTTCTTACAATCTGTCATATATTTTCCTCCAAAAACTCCAAGCTCAAGCATTTCTTTTGGAGAAAGTTCAGGCTTAAAATCAGGATGAAAGTTTTCTCCCATAGGCTCGGTTAAATAGTAAACGTAATTTTTTTGCATTTTGTCATTGACTACTATTTTTTTCTTCATATTTTTGTTAATAGGCTTTTTTATTTTTTTCTAAGAAAATGAATAGAAGCGCAGAAATCACCGCCGTTGTTCCTCCAAAAATAAATGGCAGTCTGACGTCAATATAAGTCCAAAGTAGTCCGGCAATAAGGGAAGCAAAAAAAGTACAAACTCCGGTTGCCATCTGATAAACACCAAGAGAGGTGGCCATTCTTTCTTTATCACCTATTAAGCTCACGTAAGCTTTACTCACGCCTTCAGTCAGAGCCATATAGAAGCCGTAGAACATAAAGAGGAGCCAGATCAAAATCTGAGATTGATTGATGCCAAAAAGAAAGTAAATAACAGCAAAGAGAAACCAGCCAAAAATAAGTAATTTCTTGGGACCAACTTTATCGCTTAAGACGCCAGCAGGTGTGGAAAAAATTGCGTAGGAAAGGTTAAAAAAAGCGTAGGCAAAGACAGCCAGACTGGTAGTTAAACCAAGATTTTTTGCTCTTAAGATTAGAAAGGTATCTGAGCTGTTGCCAATAGCAAAGATGATGCTAGTAAAAAGAAAGATCTTGAATGAAGGGTTTAGGTTTCTAAGAGAAAATTTTGGTAAGACTGTTTTTCCTGTTTCTATTCTTTTTTCTTTAACGAAAAATACAAGAAGTAAAACGGCAATTAAGCCAGGGAAAAAGGCAATATAGAAAATTTGCCTGAGATTATTATCAAGAAATTTAATTAAAATTATGGCGGTCAAAGGGCCTATTACTGCTCCTAAAGTGTCTAATGCCCGATGGAAACCAAAAGCCCTGCCTCTTTTTGTTTTATCGCTGTTTTCAGCAATTAAGGCATCTCTTGCTGAGGTTCTAATGCCTTTTCCAAAGCGATCCATAAAACGGCCTAATAAGACAAGAGGCCAGTTTTGGGCAAAACCAATAATTAGTTTGGAAAAGGTGGAAAGGGAATAGCCTCCGGTGATAAAAATCTTTCTTTTCTTAAGTTTATCAGAAAACCAGCCGGAAAAAGCTTTCAAGAGACTGGCAGTTGATTCTGCTATTCCCTCAATTAAACCAACTACTGAGGCTGGCGCTTGTAATACCGAGGTTAAGAAAATTGGCACGATGGGGTAAATCATCTCAGAGGCTATATCATTAAAAAAACTGACAAGTCCCAGAATAAAAACATTTCTTGAGACGCCGAGTTTATTTTTCATAGAGATTTCCCTTTCGTGGGCTTTTTAGTTGTTAAAACCCTTGCACACCAAAGTATAATCCTGAAAAAATTACTCCGCAATTAAAAATACTAATCTTTCTTCCTATATAACTTTTATTGAAGTTTGTTGTGTTAAATTGTAAAGCTGTGTCTTTAGCGTATGGAAAAATGGTTCAGATAAGAACTTAAAAAGCCTGTACTTTAGGCTTGGAATTTATTATCTGTTCTGGGGTTATTTGAACGGCTTAAAATTTAATTTAGAATCTTTGCGGTGTCTGTTCGAAAAAATTCGAACCGATTTCGCCCAAAACCGATAAAACTCGCGGGGCGGGCGGCATTCCCCCCCAGACCCCCCTTCCGCCCGCCCCGTGGAAGGCGACCTTTTCGGATTGAAAAACTGCCAAAGAACCTGAAAAAATATCGGCTCGAACTTTATTTTGGCCAAAAGCGGGCTTTTTCTCATCTTTGCCTTGTAAAAATTTACTTGCTTTTATTATATTTGTTAGTATAATAATGAAAGAAGAAAATATCAACAATTTTATGATATCAAAATATGGAAAATAATCAAGGCAATAAATTAGGAAAGAAAATCAAAAAGTTAAGAACTGATCTTGGTTTGTCTCAAGACGAGCTCGCCCGAAAAGCCGATATACCTTATACCACTTTAACCAAGATTGAAACAGGGGTTATTAAAAAGCCTTCTGTGTATGTGGTGGCGAAGATTGCAAAGGCGTTGAATACAAAATTGGATGATTTAATAAATTAAGGATAAAAAACTATGAACTATTGGCTAAAATTAAGTATTGAATACGCTAACCAAAGAAGTTATTTGGATGATTTATTTCAAGTATATCCAACTATACCCGAGGGTATCAGAGATATAGATGAAAATATTTGGGAAGAAGTAGAACAAGCTTTTAAAAACAAAGACAATACTGGACTGTTAAAGAGCCTTCTTAAGTTCGACCTTTTCCCAATAAAAGATTCTTATGTAGCTTATCTAAAGAGGGATCCGTCTGCAATCGAAAGAAACCCAGCCACAGTAAACCGACTTTGCGGAAGACTTTATGAAATGGGTCTCGACAATATTTTTAAGCGTTGTTCAGAACCTAAAGAAACGAACAGACAAATAGGCCCTTTATTTAGGCGATGGCTTAACAAAAAATCTTTAGGTATTCAACCCGTTAAATTAGAAGAATTTTTAAAAACAAAAGAAAATGCCATATTAGATGGAAGTGATGCGGAGATAAAAAGTTTTGCTCAAGAGCATTTAAATTACAACAGAAACAAAGGGCTAGATTTTATTGCTAGATTTAATGGTAAATACATTATTGGTGAAGCCAAATTTTTAACAGATTTTGGTGGTCATCAAAATGCTCAATTCAATGATGCAATAGAAACACTGAAGTTGAAAGGTGTCAAGGCTATTACTATAGCCATATTAGATGGAGTTTTATATATCAAGGGGAATAATAAAATGTATCGTGAAATAACGACAACTTTCAAAGACTACAATATCATGAGCAGTTTGGTTTTAAGAGATTTTTTATACCAAGTTTAATTTATTTAGGACTATGATACTGACTTATAAAAATAAAAAAAAAAGAAATAGATATAATTAATCACACCAAGAAAGCCAAACTTGTTTATGTTTCTGAACAAAAGGGATTCAGAAACAAGCTAATTCAGGGTAATAATCTTGAAGTATTAAAAACTCTTTTAGAAGATTACAACTTTAAAGGGAAAATAGATCTTGTTTACATAGATCCTCCATTTGCTACAAACGGAGATTTTAAGATAAGTGATGATAGAGCTAATACCGTGAGTAAAAGCTCCTCTGATGAGGTCGCATATAGCGATACCCTAACTGGTAGCGATTATCTGGAATTTTTAAGAGAGCGTTTGATCCTATTGAGAGAATTGATGTCTGAAAAAGCGTCTATATATCTTCATATTGATTATAAGATTGGGCACTATGTGAAGGTTATAATGGACGAAGTTTTTGGGGTTGAAAATTTCCGTAATGATATAACACGTATCAAATGTAATCCTAAAAATTTTCAAAGAAAGGCTTATGGCAATATAAAGGATTTAATACTTTTTTATTCTAAAACAAAAAACCCAACTTGGAATGATCCGAGAGTTCCTTTTACTGAAGAAGACATCCGAAGATTGTTTACAAAAGTTGATAAAGATGGAAGAAGATATACAACTGTACCATTACATGCTCCAGGTGAAACATTAAACGGTAAAACTGGACAAGAGTGGAGAGGAATAAGACCTCCAAAGGGAAGACATTGGAGGAGCGACCCCGAAGTTTTAGATGAGCTAGATAAGAAAGGTTTAATAGAATGGTCAGAGAGTGGAGTACCGAGAAAGAAGATTTATGCTGATGAACAAAAGGGTAAAAAAATGCAGGATATTTGGGAATTTAAGGACCCTCAATATCCTTTGTATCCTACGGAAAAAAACTTAGATTTATTAAAGACTATTATAAAGGCTTCTTCAAATGAAGGCGATCTTGTACTTGATTGTTTTTGTGGATCTGGAACAACATTAGTTGCCGCACAAGAATTAAATAGAAATTGGATTGGTATTGACCAATCAGAGCATGCAATAAAAGTAACAAAAAAAAGACTATCTAAAATACCAAGAGATTTATTCTCTGGTGATGTAGAATATGAATTTTTAATTCAAAAATAGCCAGATGAGAATTACAGAATTAACAATAAAAAATTACCGGAGTTTTGACCCAGCAGGACAGACAATAAAATTCCCCTCGGTTCATTGTGCTTTAGTTGGAAAAAATAATGCAGGTAAGAGCAATATCTTTAGTGCATTAAACCTAGTTTTAGGAGCTAAAAATCCTGCTTACATAAAATTTGAGGAAGATGACTACTTCGATATAAATTTACCAATCGAAATAAAAGTTGTTATTTCTGACATAACAGAGGATGATAAAAATATTTTGTTTACACTTCCTAATTTAACAAGGCAACAAAAAGGTGCTTTAAATTCAAAAATATCCAATGGCGAAGCAGATATAACTTTTTTGTTGCGAAAAAACTATGAATATATTCCACTAGATGAAGACGAAGAACAAGCAGGTGAATCTCAAGATACTTTTGAAATAAAACTTTGGGGATTCAATGTTTATAGAAAAAAAGAAGATATTCGAAAATTTTTAATACGCACGTTGTTAGTTCCAGCTGTAAGAGATTACAAAAATGAACTTTCTGCCTCTAAATGGACCCAATACGGGCAATTAATGAAAAGTGTTTTAGAAGACTCCCCTAAATATGCAGAGATAAAATCTGATCTTCAAAATTTAAATGAGAAAATTCAAGAAATATTTAAGAGCGAGAAAGAGAAACTTTTAAAAAGCGCGCGTATTGTTTCTTATGTTGATGATATTTCCTTTCAGTTAACAAAGGAAAACCATCCTTCAGAATTATTAAGAAATCTTGAGATTTTTATTAAAGAAGGTGGTAAATTATTTAATATCGATTATGTTGGTACAGGCACTCAAAGTGCTATTATTATTGGTATCCTTGAACTAGCATTAAAAAATAAATCGACAAAAAATAGGGTATTTTGCATTGAAGAACCAGAAGCCTTCATCCACCCTCATGGAATTAGGTATTTAGGAAGTCTTATTAAGAATATTTCTAGTGAGCAGAATACACAAGTTATTATTTCAACTCACTCTCTATCACTTACTGCTAATTTCGAACCAAAGGAGATAATTAAGGTTGATAAGGAAAACGGAAAAACTGTAATTAGACAAGATCCCTCTTTTGATGTTGTTCCTTTTAGACGATTTATTCATCAGGATAATGCAGAATTGTTCTTTAGCGATAGAGTAATTTTGGTAGAAGGACCAACAGAAAAGCATCTTTTCGATAATTTAGACAAAATCACAAAACAAAATCCCGCAAATCCAGATAGTGAGGATTGTAATTTTGACAGGATAAATATCGGTATAATTAGGATGGATTCTGTTGATAGTATTGTAAATTACATAAAGATACTTTCTGCTTTTGGTATTGAATATTGCGCAATTGTTGATAAAGATTTTGTTTTAGATCCATCAAAACAGAATAAACTTAAGGAGTTATGTAGAGAGATCGGAGTTAATTATCAAAACAATGACATACCCCAACTGATAAATAATTTAAAATCAAAAAATATTCTAGTTAATACAAAAGGAGAAATCGAAGATTTATTTCCTGACCAAGATATTGCAAATATTACTGGAAGAAATATATCAGATATACAGGGAATAAAGAGTAAATATCCAAATAAGACAAGCAAAGCATTTAAAGAATTGTTTGGTACTGGTAAAGCAGAATACGCAATCCAGATTGCAGGCTATTATGTACAAAATAATACCTCTCATCCTTTAGAGGATATTATTAGAAAACTTTACAAAAAGGATATTTCTAATATAAATTTATAAAAGAATTTGCCGCCAAAGAAAAACTTGAAATCGTCGCCTCGCTTTGCGAGGCAAAAACTGCCAAAGAACCTGGCCGAACTGTGTTCGGCGAAATGTTAGATAGAATTGAAAAGGGCGCAGCCCAAGGAATTTTGGCTTGGCATCCTGATAGACTGGCAAGAAATTCCATTGATGGCGGAAGGATTATCTATCTGCTGGACACAGGAAAACTTAAGGATTTAAAATTTCCTACTTTTTGGTTTGATAATACACCACAAGGCAAGTTTATGTTGAATATTGCCTTTGGGCAAAGCAAATATTACATAGATAATCTTTCAGAAAACATTAAACGAGGACACAGGGCAAAACTACGAAAAGGTATTTGGCCAAGCTTTGCCCCTCTTGGATATCTCAACAACCATAAGACAAAAGGGATAGATATTGATCAAGAGAAAGCACCGCTTATCAGAAAAGCGTTTGAATTATACGCCACTGGAGAATATACGCTAAAAGCAATTGCAAAAATTTTAAAAGACGCAGGACTTAGAAGCTACAAGGGCAAGGTGCTTTCTGTTTCCTGTGTCCAGCGAATGCTTAAAAATACGTTTTACTATGGTGTTTTTAGGTTCAATGGCGAAATGTATGATGGAAGCCACGAGCCAATTATTTCCAAGAAACTTTTTGATACTATTCAACAGGTAATGAATAACAGAGGCAAGAAAAAGCGAAAAAGAAAACATAACTTTGCTTTTTCTGGGCTTATGCGTTGCGGAAATTGCGGTTGCATGATTACTGCTGAAATTCAAAAGGGATATATTTATTATCGTTGCACCAAGAAAAAGCAAAGATGCAATGAAAAGTATTTGCGCGAAGAAAAACTTGTTGAACAGCTAAAAGCAATAATTCAAAAAGTTTCCTTGCCAGATGAATGGGCAGAGAAAATGTTGGAAGAAATTGAGAAAGAGAAGGAACAGGCCAAACAAGAAACAAAATCACTTGTTCAAAATCTATTAAAACAAAAAGTGGCAATTGAAAGGAAGATGGACAGACTGCTTGATCTTTATATTGAAGGCAAGGGTATTGAACCGGAAGAATATCAAGCTAAAAAACAGAAACTTCTTAATGAAAAACTGAAAATTCAACAGAAGATTAAAGATTTTGAACAAACAGGAAATAATTGGCTCGAACCAATGAAAGAAATGATTTTAGCCAGTAGCCAAGCCAAAATTCTATCGTCGCAGAGCGACAATTCTCAAATTCGAGCATTTCTAAAAAATATCGGCTCGAACTTTATTTTAAAAGGTAAAAAATTCCAATTTGAAGGGAAAATCGGCTGGCGTGCCCTTTTAAATTCCCCCCAGAATACCAATTGGCGGAGGGTACAGGATTCGAACCTGTGCCCGCCTGTAAGGCGGAGCGGTTTTCGAGACCGCCGCTTTAGTCCACTCAGCCAACCCTCCACTCTTGGCTCCTTTTAATTAGTGCACCTGGGAGGAATTGAACCTCCAACCTTTTGGTCCGCAACCAAACGTTCTATCCGTTGAACTACAGGTGCGAATGAAACAAGAACTACAAACTAGTTTTCCCGCCAGTTTACAATAATTCTTTTTTTATCTATTTTGCATTTTGGTCGAGAACCAGCCAGCCAGTTTTTCAAGTGAGGAAGGAGGAATAGGTTGTTTAACAACATAATTTTTCAAAACAGATTCTATTTTCTCTTTGTCTTTTTTCTCTGTCACAAGCTCCATTTTCCCCGGTATAAAGTTAGTTCCCAAAATAAGCTTGTTGTAATCTTTTTCTTCTTCTATCCAAAAACTAATAATATTTTCCCAGGGAATGATGTTGTCTTTTATTCTCACTCCAAAGTTGGTTATTTTGTACTCAACTTTCTCAGGTTCTACATTGTGCAAGATAAAATAAAGGAAAGACAAAGCTATTAAAAGTACAACAGGCACCCACCCTTCCGCTATAAAAATAATAAGGCTGATAACTGCCAAAACCGCGCCTGAATTAAGATAAAATTCTTTGCTTTTCTTTTCAAAGGGCCTAAGGTAAGCTTGCCAAGAGAAAAACACTTGTTCTTGAACAAGCTTTGGTTCTTTTTTTTCTGGGACAGGCATTTTCATCTAACAAAATTATATCAGATTTATCCAAATTTACCTAAGGAGACTCTTCTGCTATAATTGCTTTATTGGAGGTGTCGCCTAGTGGTCGATGGCAGAGGTTTGCTAAACCTCGACCCCAAAAGGGTCACGTGGGTTCGAATCCCACCACCTCCGCTTTATGAATAACAATCTGATGCTTGTTGGGGGAGCTGTTGTCTTTAAAAGGGCAAATAATGGCCGTGTGGATTGGTTCTTGGTTGAGGAAAATAGCAAGGGTTGGGAAATTCCCAAAGCTGTTGTGAGAAAAGGTGAATCGTCTGTCAGGGCGGTTTTGCGGACAATGGGGGAGCAAGCTGGTATGAGTTGCCGAGTTTTAGAAGAGGTGGGTAGGATTGAGGATAATCTTGAGGTTAATGGTAAAAAGACTTCCCGAAGGATTATTTATTATTTGGTCTTGGGTAGAACTGGTGGTGAGGCTTTGGGTTTTGACAGCTCTGCTTGGCTTAATCTTAATTCGGCTTTAAAAAGAGTGTCTTGGGAGAAAGAGAAAATGATTTTAAAAAAGGCTAAGCTTGAGTTTGAAAAGTGGCTTTCAAGACAAAAGAAATAGCTTTTAGTGGGGTGGGATCGCATAGTGGACTAGTGCGCACGCTTGGAGAGCGTGTGTCGCCGCAAGGTGACCGAGGGTTCGAATCCCTCTCCCACCGCTTAATTTCCCTTACCTTGGTGGGTTGGCCGAGTGGTTTATTTCGAACGAAGTGAGAAACAAGCTTTGTTTTTTAAGCGGAGCGAGAAAAACAAAGCTTATGGCGCAGGTCTTGTCCGCCATTGGCGGATCAAGTTTTAGGAGGGATTGATATCTGTTGTTTTGGCTTTTACATTGGTGGGTTGGCCGAGTGGTTTACTGCGAAGCAGCAAAACACGAGGCTAATCTGAATAGCTTTTTCTTTGGTGGGTTGGCCGAGTGGTTTATGGCGCAGGTCTTGAAAACCTGTGGGAGCAATCCCTCAGAGGTTCGAATCCTCTACCCACCGCCTCTCTCTTGCCCCCGTAGTTTAATGGATAAAACGAGGGCTTCCGGAGCCTTCGATGGAAGTTCAATTCTTCCCGGGGGCACAGTGAAGCTGGGAGGCTAGTCTTCGCCTATGGCAGAGTTGGTCAAAGCTAGTCGAAGCTAGTATTTTGTATTATGTATTATGCAGGGAATAAAGGTAGGAAGTAGAAAGTAGTAAGTAGAAAGCAACGGATTTCAGATATCGGCTATCGGACGTCGGCTATCGGATGTCGGACATCGGAGCCAGTCAAAAGCTAGTTAAAGTTGGTATCAAGCATCACGAAGCAGGTGTCGAGTATGGTAATAGGTAAAAGGCAAGGGGTAAAAGTTAAAAGAATTCGGATTTCAGCTATCAGCCGTCAGCTGCCGGAGTTGATTGCTATCTTAATTCCTTAAATCATAAATCAAAATTCTATAATCAAGGTTTTGAATTTTGACTTTTAAGTTTTGAGTTATATTTTTTGACTTTTAAGTTTTAAGTTTTAATTTAATTTGTGATTTGAGAAATTGGATAATTGTAGAATTGTTTAGAATTTAGGATTTAGAAATTAGAATTTAATTTTTGTGATTTGTGATTTGTAATTTGTTTGTAGTTTGGAATTTGTGATTTGTATATTGTAATTTGTAATTTGTCTTACATCTATGGATCAGGTAGAAGAGATTAAGCAAAAGACAGACATTGTTAATATTATCTCAGAAAGGCTTGAACTTAAAAAAGCAGGCAGGAATTACAAGGCTTTATGCCCCTTTCATCAGGAGAAAACTCCTTCTTTTATGGTTTCACCCGAGCTTCAGATTTACAAGTGCTTTGGTTGTGGCGAATCAGGAGATGTCTTTTCTTTTCTTGAAAAATATGAGGGAATGAGTTTCTTTGAGACGCTTCAATACCTGGCTGATAAATTGGGAATTAAACTTAAAAGGGTAAATCTGGGAAGAGAGGACAAAAGAGAGCGAATCTTGTCTTTAAATGAATTGGCAGCTAAGTTTTATAATTACGTTCTTTTGGAGCATAAACTGGGGAAAAAGGCCCTGTCTTATCTGACTGAGAAAAGAGGGCTTAAGCTTGAAACTGTTAAAAAGTTTAATTTAGGTTTTTCTCCCAAGAATAGTCAGGCTTTGGTCAACTTTTTGATTAAAAAGAAAGGTTTTACAAAAGAGGAGTTAATCGAATCTGGAACTTTTTTCCCTCGTGCGGGCGCTTTGCAGGATCGTTTTTATGGCCGTGTGATTTTTCCTCTTTATGATCATCGAGGCAGAACCGTGGGCTTTGGGGGTAGAATTTTGCCACCTGAATTTGGTGGAGAAGAAAATAAAGATCAAGCTAAATATATAAATTCTCCTGAGACTTTGGTTTATAAAAAATCGCACACCTTGTTTGGCTTAAATCTTGTTAAAGAGGAAATTAAAAGAGAAAAGGAAGTGGTGATAGTCGAAGGAGAACTAGATATGATTTCCTCTTATCAAGCAGGAGTTAGAAATATAGTGGCTGTTAAAGGTTCTGCTTTGACACAAGAGCAGGCCTCTTTGCTTTTAAGGTTTGCTGAAAAGTTTATCTTTGCCTATGACACAGATAACGCTGGAATTAACGCTATTAAAAGGGGAGCCGTTGTTACCCAAAAGTTAGGAGCTCAAATAAAAGTGGCGCGTCTTGGGAGTTATAAAGACCCAGATGATATGGCAAGAGCTAATCCTGAAGGTTTGAAGAGAGTGGTTCAAGAAGCAGTTCCTGTTTGGGACTTTTTGATTGATTTGTCTTTTGAAAAAAATGACGCAAAAACTGGAGAGGGTAAAGCCAAGATTAGTCAAGAGCTAGTGCCTATTTTATCAAGTATCGAAGACAAGATTGTTCAGGCACATTATGTTGAAGTTTTGGCTGAAAGACTTTCGGTTCCTTCAACGGCTGTTTTTGAAGAGGTTTCAAAAAAGCAAGGCGAGGCTGTTTTGGAACAAAAAGTAGTTACAGAAAAATTTGCTCCTAAGAAAAGTAGACGTGAGCTTTTGGAAGAAAGATTATTGGCTCTTCTTTTTCAAAGTGATGTGGAAGGTATTTTAGATGAGTCATTAGATTTATTTTTGCAAAGTCGAGTTCATAAAAAGTTAGTGGAGGAGTTAAGGAAATTCCTTAGCGAGAGTAAAAAATTTGATCCTGCTTTGTTTTTAAAGGCTCTTCCTTCTGAAATTGCAGGTCATTTTTCAGAATTAATGCTTTATGAAGCTGGTTTTGATTTTGAGGATAAAGAGCGTTTAGAAAAAGAAATTGCTTCAATTAAGAAAGATCTTAAACAAGAGATGATTAAAGAAAAATTGATTGATATTCAAGAAAAGATGAAGCAAGCTGAGGCAAAGAGGGATGTTGAGGCTTTAAATTTGCTTCGTAAGGAATTTGCCCAAAAAACAAGTGAGCTTTCGGCTTTGAATAAAGAGAATGGCGTTGTATAATCAAGTGCAAATAATATGGAGAAAAAGGTAGCCTCAGAGCTTATTAAAAAAGGCAGGAGTCAAGGGTTTTTAACTCAAGACGAAATTCTTGAGGCATTTCCTGATGCTGAAAACCACATTGAGGAGTTAGATGAGCTTTATGAGAAGTTAATAGCTGAAAATATTGATGTTTTTGAGTCAGTTGCCCTTGAGGAGACGGATAGCGAAGAGAAAGCAAGAGAAAAACTTGAGCGCGAGATAGAGCTTCTGACGAAACTTGAAGGTCTTGAATCAACAGATCCTGTCAGACAATATCTAAGAGAGATTGGTAGAGTGCCGCTTCTTTTTGCTGAAGATGAAATAGAGCTTGCCAAAGCTTATGAGAAAGGTGATAAAAAGGCAAAAGATCTTTTAACCGAATCAAACCTCCGCTTGGTTGTTTCAATCGCCAAAAAATATATTGGCCGTGGGCTTTCTTTGCTTGACTTAATTCAGGAGGGAAATCAAGGATTAATTAGGGCGGTTGAGAAGTATGACTGGCGGCGTGGTTACAAGTTTTCAACTTATGCTACCTGGTGGATAAGGCAAGCGATAACAAGAGCAATTGCTGATCAGGCAAGAACTATCAGAATACCGGTCCATATGGTTGAAACCATTAATAAAATTTATCGTGTTTCAAGAAAACTGATGCAAGAGTTGGGTCGTGATCCTACTCCTGAGGAAATAGGAGAAGAGCTTGATATGCCACCCGAGCGGGTAAGAGAAATTTTTAAGATTGCCCAGGATACGACTTCTCTTGAAGCGCCAGTTGGAGAGGATAAGGATAGTATTTTAGGGGATTTTATTCCTGATGAGCAATCTTTATCACCAGTTGACCAAGCTTCAAAGCAGCTTTTGAAAGACCATCTTGATGAGGTTTTTTCCACTCTCTCTGATCGCGAGGCAAAAGTTTTGAAATTAAGATTTGGGCTTGAGGGAACAAAACCGTTGACGCTTGAGGAAGTCGGTAAGGTTTTTGGGGTTACTCGCGAAAGAATTAGACAAATTGAAGCAAAAGCTTTGCGAAAGCTAAAACATCCAAGCCGCAGAAAGAAGCTTCAAGATTATCTTGATTAGTTTCAGTATTTGCAACGGTGACTATTGGTTGGTATTAAATTGGGCCGGGTTGAATTTATTTAGGTCAATGAAATTAATATCAGCTGGCGGTTCAAATTTGTCGTTCGAAATAGCTGCTGGCAAACAAGTGTATTTAATGTCAGGACTATCAACTCCGCTTTCTTCCCATGCATCTTTTGTCTCCCCCGTTTGATCTTTTTCTTCATAACAGATCTTGGCTCCTTGCTTTAATTTGTCAGCTGAATTCCAACTCCAGACACAATTATCTTTAACGATCACCTCAGCTGTGTCGCCATTTGCTGATGACATTTTTCCTCTCCACATCTTGCCTTTTAAGTATCCTTCAAACTCGTTTTCGCCGATTTTGTAGGTGCATTTCATCGGTATTCCTTTTTCAACAGCTAATTTCAAACTTCCGACTACTGCTTCTTCTGTTTTTTGACTTACATTTTCAGCCACTTTTTCAACAGGACTGGTGATATTTTTATTAATTCCTTTTTGTTTTGAAATTAGAAAGGCAAAGATAAGAAGAACGACTATTATAGTTGCAATAGGTAAAATTTTCTTTTTAATTTTACTCACCTCCTTTTGGTGAGTTAATAATAACAGATTGCGATTTCTTTTTTCTAGGGGAAGTTAGCTTGATTTTTTGAGATTCACAAAAGTTCCAAGAGATCCGCCTAGGGAATAGGAGATAAGAACAGGCAGATTGTTTTCAAGATGATTTATGAGCTGATAGAGAATGAAGAAGTAGAGGATATTTTCTATAAAGACGACTACTGAAGCACTAAAATTCCTTCCCCTTGCGATAAAAGAGGTTCTTGCTGTTGCCAGAAACATTTCTATAAATCCAACAAAAAGATAAATTACAGCTTGTATGACTGTGTTTAGCATAGCGTTTATTCCTCCCCAAAGGGTCAAAATCAGAGTTAGTAAGATATTCTTTTTCCATAGGCTTTGAAAACGGAACGAAAGACTTGTTCCGCTAGCTTATTTTATCTTAAAGACGCTCTTCTATCAAGTCTAAAAAATGATATAATATTAAAAGTTAAAAGTTAAAAGTTGAAATTTGTAATTTGTAACTTGGAGTCTGTTTGTATATTGGGATTTGTGGTTTGGAATTTGTTTAGAATTTAGGATTTAGAAACTAGAACTTTAAAACAAGATAATCCCCGGTAGCTCAGCTGGTAGAGCGCGCGGCTGTTAACCGCTAGGTCGAAGGTTCGAGTCCTTCCCGGGGAGCCATCCTTCGCCAAGGCTACGGAGTGGCATGCTCTAGTGTTACGAAGCTTTGGCACAATACACCTACCCAAGGAGCATTCTATAGGGGGTAGCGGATGAGATGATTATCGAACATTAAATATGAGCAAAACTAGTTGGAGTAGTATATAATTATCGCTGGGGTTTATCTCTGTGAGATTCTAATTCTATCGCGAAAACTCCTAATTTTTCTTTAAATGGCGGATATAAACTTCTTAACACTCTAAGGATTTCTTCCTTTGGCATACCTGGAACAATCTTTTCGGCTTCCTCATGTTCTAACATCTCAGAAAAGGTGGAATATCTTCTCACTTCCTTGATTCCAATTTCATACTCATTATTTAAGAAGAGTCTCATCCCTGGCTTCAATTCCTGGATGTTCCTATAGCCAACCCTAACTTCAACTGTCTTTTTGCCTTCCAGAATCTCCTTCAGAAATTGCCTTTTATCCAAAGTGTTTTGGGTCTTGTGTCCATTACTCTTTTTACCTCACACTAGAAATTAAGTGCAATAAACGCAAGTAGTCTATTTTTTACCTCGTCAACAGGAATATCAGAAGTGTCGATAGAAAGTGATCTTACTGCATAAGAGTCAATTACGGTTGATAATTGGTGTCGCTGTTCCGAATAAGTTAGAAATCGAGTTTTGTAATGATCAGGTGTTTCTAATCTACCCTTATTACTTCTCTGAGATATTCTTTGCAAAGCAATGTCTTCTCTAACATCTAAATATAAAGCCAAATCTATTCTTACTTCATTATTAGATGCCCAAGAAACTAAACTTTCTGCTTCACTTTTTTGTCTTGGTAGACCATCTAACACAAATCCAGTATCTTTCATCTTGAGAATGTGAGGTGCAACTATGCTTACTACAAAATCAGCTGACCACGGATTGGTGCGTGCAAACTGAGACTGAATTTGCCTTGCTAATTCGCTATCTGTTTGTAACTCTATTCTTGTTATTTCACCGAGAGAAATATAATTTGGTCTTGGGGTAATATTATTTACCAAAGTAGATTTCCCAGAGCCAGGAAGACCCATCAAAATTATGTTTAATTGAGATATTTTTGATTCTGCCTCCCTTAACATTAATCTTTCCATATTATCAAAAGTGGACTCGGTTGGTTTCGCACCAACTTTTTCCTGATGAACAGGCTGTTTTAACTACATATAACTACGAGCCCAGACTATCCTCGCTCCTTTTAGGAAAGATTATTGGAAGCGGGTCTGTTTCAAATCTGTGCCCTGAATAAACTTGCGCTCGTTCCAACATAGTAGGCGTGTAGACCATAATTGAATTCGGCATAAGATATCTAATAGTGTTACCGACAAGGGCTTCGCTGGAAGCTATAACCTCAGATCTTTCTTTTATTTGCTTGCTTGTCCAGCCAAACAATTTATAGAATTTTTTTCCCCTCTCAATTATACGATCTAAGGTAGTCTGAGGAACCGGGAGAGGTTGAATCTTAATTCCTCTGTATCCGATTGTGTCAAATAAGAAAGGAAACAATTCGCTTAATAATTCAAAAGACATTCCTTTAGGAACATATTTTTTTAGATTTTCAATATTTTTCTTCAGATCATTGATCTTCTTTAAACTTTTTTCTGGCTGTTCTAAAGCAACATCAAAAAAAATAGCCCGAGGTGGTTTACAGGTAAATCCTAACTGTCTTGACTTTTGTATAATTTCACTTAATTTTATTATTCCCCAGCGTGAAGTATTCCCAACATCGTCGGTTCTAAACCCGTAAGCACCCAGACCCTTCTTGTATGAAGGACAAAATAAAGCATAAAATTCGAGGGGTTTCTCTTTACTGGAATTTAAGAGTATTTGACAAAGCTTCCTAGTTACTAGTTTGGGTCTCCAACCCACAACTTCATATTCTTGCAAATAACTGAACCAGTCGAGTATATTCTTATTATAACCAACCTCTTTTATAACGATTTTCAGATCATCGAACTTTTCTTTCGATATTCTTTTATCTTCAAGATATTTGTTGAGTAATTTATTTATCGAAGTCATCGAATCTCATATGGGGTTTAAAAGTCAACCCTCTCTCCTTGCGCCATTCTTGAAATAAGGTATCTGCTGGTTTTGTTAAACCTTGTTGGGTGCTAAATCCTAATTCTTGAGCTACTCGTTCTATATCTTTTTTTTCGCCCTCAATTTCAATTATATCTGCAAATGGATATTCATCTAGAGTAACATGAACGCCATCTATTTCCCATGTTGTTTGAAAACGCTCATAACTAGTTGTTGGAAGAAATTCCATTGCTTCTAAAATCTTTTCTATTTGTCCGTTAGGATCATGAAACTTTATCTCATATTCGATTTCTCTTTTTGCTCCATTTTCGGGTGGGAGTGGTTTTTTATAGGTTAAGGTTTTCTCCCCTGAATCACCGAAGGTTCTCACTCGGATTCTGCCATCAGTTTTTTGCATAGTCCCCGCAGGGTTGTCAAACATAACATTGCTTTGGTATTGGCGAGGCTTGCTTGCGCTTGCTTTTTGATCTAAAACCTTAATCAATTTTTCCTTATCTTTAACCCAAAACTTGTATTCTAACTCTATATTGCGTTTATTGCTCATAGTGGATGATTAAAATTAGTTGCTAATGACAAAAATTCGTCTCTGGTTCTCTCGTAATCCTTGAAATCTCCTTTAACTGCCGATGTTTTGTTGATTGCTTCACAGTGAACGCCTCTCATTTTCATACAAAGATGAACACCCGATACCACTATCGCTAATCCTTGTGGTTGAAGCTTTTTATAAAACAAGTCTACCGCTTCTTGAGTGAAGTCCTCTTGGTTCATCGGTCTTTTTGCAATATGACGCAGTATACGAACAATCTTGGAAAAACCAATTTGCTCTCCGTTCTTGGGAATATAAGCAAATGCTATATCGTAAATCACTGGTAACATGTGATGGGAACATAATGAATAAACTCTGACTGGGCTTTGCACTATCATCCCTTTGTATTTTACTTTTCTGTCGCTATGTTTCGGAAATAGGACGCTGAAATATTCTTCTAACTCTTTATTTGATTCTTCGCGAAGTGAGGAAGTAAATTCAGCCAAAACTTCCACCATCCTTCTGGGTGTGCCTTCGTAGTTGGGATCTTTAAGGTCTAAGCCAAGGTTCGTCAGAAGGTCTTTGGCTGCGATCTCCGCTTTAGTTAAGTCTATTGTTCTTTTCATTATCATTATTAAAAAATAAAGACCTGACTTAACAGGTTCTAAGGCAAAATTATATCGTTATTATTTGTATTTTTCAACTATAGTGGGTAATTAATCTTTATTACTCGTTTCGATGAGTTTGTTTACTTAACAGAAAAAATTATTGTAAGACATAGACTAGGTTTCAGACTGCAGCTAAAAGCTGCTGGGTAGATTTAAGTATTGTTTTTGGGAATTTCAGAGAGATAAAAATCTGTTCACTTCTTTGTTCGTAAATTCTGGATATTCTAGCTCACTTGCCCAATCTATTTGTCGGAAATCATACCATTGTTCGAGCCAGAGTTGACTATCAGCATAATTAATGATGGTATCGAAGGGTTTTAGCAAGGTATATCGGACTATTTTGCCATCTAAGGTTGGGTTCTGAAGTAAAAGCTTCAAAAGTAGCCGTCTTTCGTGAGCTTTGGGGTTTTCAAATTTCAAACAGATCCTTTAACTTTATTAGGTTATAGCCTTAATCATAATGTTTTGCTACAATTTTTTTGTCTTATGAAGGAAAAACAGATACAATCATTTTTTATACTTCTTTTGTTTTTAATTAGCTTTTTCTTTTGGAAACCTCATTTTGCGTTGGCGCAAGAAGAAGTAGACCAAAGAGAAACTGAAAGAAAGGAAATTCCTAATTTTGACATCAAAGAAGAAACTTTGGAAGGGAGGGTAGTTACTATTCTTGAGCAGAAACAAATTATTCCTATAGGAGCAGATAACACCCAGCTTTATCAAAAATTGGAAATATTGATTACTAAAGGCTCTTTGAAAGACAAAAAGATTACTGTTGAAAACGGCAATTTTCCGAGTAGCAACTTGCAGGAGTACAAAGTTGGAGACAAAGTGATGATAAGTTACAGCAAGGATTTTGAAGATAAAGACGTTTTTTATATTACAGATTATGTCAGACACGGTGCTTTGCTTTTCTTGTTTTTTGTTTTTGTAGCCTTGGTGGTTTTTATTGGTCGTTGGCAGGGAATTTCTTCTTTAGTTGGTATGGGAATTTCTTTTCTAGTTATTTTTAAGTTTGTTCTCCCCAAAATCTATGCGGGAGGCAATCCTGTACAAATTGCTATTTTAGGTTCTTTGATAATTATACCCACCACTTTTCTTTTATCTCATGGGATAAATAAAAAAACAGTAATTGCTATTATAGGAACAATTATCTCTCTTGTTATTACAGGCATTTTAGCCGGTATTTTTGTTGATTTTGCTAAACTTACGGGTTTTGCTTCAGAAGAAGCAGGTTTTCTGCAGGTTTATAAACCAGGCTTGATTAATATTAAAGGACTTCTTTTGGCGGGAATTATAATTGGTGTTTTGGGTGTTTTAGACGATATAACCATTTCTCAATCAGCGATAGTTGAAAAGTTAAAAGAAACCAACCCCAAACTGAAAGCAGGCGAGGTTTATAAAAAAGCAATGGCAATAGGAAAAGACCACATCGCTTCAATGGTTAACACCCTTGTTTTGGTTTATACGGGCGCTGCCTTGCCTCTACTTCTTATTTTTATTGACAACCCTCATCCTTTTTCTGAGGTGATCAATTATGAAATTATTGCTGATGAAGTGGTTAGAACTTTGGTGGGAAGTATTGGCTTGATACTAGCTGTTCCGATTACGACTTTTATTGCATCACTTGCTTTTGAAAAGAAAAGCTGAATTTGTTTGTGAAAGTTCAAAGGCTTGGTTTATTAAGTGGAATCACATAGTCAAACAGAGCCTTGCCTTCTAGCTTAGGGTTGTTGTTGTTGGAATTAACATAAAAGCATTCTATATTAATTCATCTCCTTAAGTTGTGGTGTAAAAAAAGTACATCGGATTCTTGGGAAGTGATTTCACCACCTTAATACCAAGATTGCCTACTTGTTTTTTCTAGGTCTCCTACAACTTTGGGTGTGTTGTAGCCACTACATCTTTTTTGTATTTCCAATGATTTATTGACGACGGAACAGGAGAAAGGTTGATCTTTTATTGGTGTTTTTTCTTTAAAAGTTGCCGATCCGGGGAAACTACAACCACCCCAAATTGTTAGGTGGGGGCACTTTAGATCTGTTTTTCTATCTTTATCCATACTCGAAAGAATTCTAGCAATTTGTCTAAAAAAGGCAAGATAAATCTTTTTGATACATAAACAACTGTTTGTTTTAAAGCTTTGTCGTACCTATATCCTTAATTGTTGAGGCTGGGACCAATATCAAAATGTTGATAAGAAATTGTGCCTCTTAATTTTTCCACTAAAATTAGTCTAGAATAGACTATTGCTGCTGTCAATTTTTATGGATAAAGAAGAAGAAAAGGAAACACAGAACTGCCCTAATTGTGGTTTTCCCATTGGGGTAGTAGCAGGCAGCAAGGAGGCAATTTGTAAAAATTGTGGCTTTAAAGATCCTTGTTGCGAATAGCTAAGGGCAGTTCTTTGCTTTTCTGAATCCTGCAAATATTGCTTCTTTTTCGCTGCAAAACCACTTTTCGCCTTTTGATTCATTAATGACAGTTTTGTGATAAGAGCCGCATTCTGTGAGGTGATAGATCTTTTCGCCTGAGGCTGAAATGTTGCCTTTAATTAAGCATCCTTTTTCTGCTTGGCTGGATAACACTTTCTGTCCAAAATATTGGCAGCTACTCCAAAGACCTTTATTTTCCTCTCTTGCTTTTCTTTGGGCTTCAAGAAATCTTTCCTGGTATTTTACATCGGGAGGATAGGTGCTTACTTGTGCGTAGCCTTCTTGAACCAAGACTTCATTAACTAAAATATCATTCACCCAAACATATCTTAGAAGTCTGCCGTATTTGTCGGTTTCTGAAATATCCTTTTCGAGCCATACTTCTTTTCCCAAAACCAATTCTTTGTTTTTCTCTTGCGCTTCTTTGGCAAAGCATTCAACTGGTTTTGAAGGGTGAACCAGTTCTGGTGTGTCTATTCCGATATAGCGAACTTTTTGCCCGTTTTCAAGCTCAATCGTATCCCCGTCAATCACTTTTACTACTTTTATTTTTGACTCTTTGGTTTTTGTTTCCTCTTTAGTTTCAGGAATATTTGTTTTGAAATCTTTTATTATTTTGATATTTGTGGTTTTTTGAGGCCTAAAAGTTGCAAGAAGAAATGCGAGAAAAGCTGCTAAGACAAAAAAGCTTGTGCTTTTTATTAGTTTAATCTTTTGGTTATCAGGATCTATTTTTCTCTCGTCCACTTTTTGAGTGTTTCGGGAACAAAATCTGACAGATCGTCGGCGTTATAGTTAAACCCAACTTTTTTGTAAAGTTCATCCGCTGCCCTTTTGACGATGAAAGAAGCAACAGAAGCAGCAAGAAGAGGTTCGTTTTTAGCAAGAAGAGCAGTGACAAGGCCTGCTAGAACATCTCCTGTTCCTCCTTTGGTTAATCCAGCATTACCGCCTTTGACAACAACTACTTCTTTGGGAGACGAGACCAATGTTTCAGCTCCTTTTAGGACTATGTAAATTTTGTATTTTTGGGAAAGAGATTTTAAAAGTTCTGCTTTTTCTCTGCCTGGCATTGTGTCAATGCCTTTTGATTCATCTTTAAAAACAAGCTTAAATTCGCGCTTGTTGGGGGTGATAATGGCATTTTGAGGAATGTCTTTTGCTTCTATTGTCTGCAGGCTTCCGGCGTCAATTACCCATTTTTTCTGTGGAAATTTTTTGATTAGATTCTTGGTTATTTTCTTTGTCTTTTCTGCTTCTATGCCGCATTTTCCATCCTCTAAGCACTCTTTCCTTTGCTTTTCATTTCTATAGCGCATAAAACCTGATCCGATTAAAATAGCGTCTGATTTTTTAATGTATTCTTCTACTTCTTCCCAAGGTACCCAGATAAAAGATGAAAGTTGAGCTTTGATGATAGATGCTACTTCTCTTAGTGGTTTTTCAGGAGAGGAAAAGAAGACCATATCAACAATTCTTGAAGCAGTCTTCAAGGCTAGAATAGGCGCGCCATGAAAAAGGGAAGAACCACCAATAATAGTTATTTGGCCATTATCCTCTTTTGATGAATTGGTGTTAGGTTGATATAGTCTTTTTAATTCTTTTGGACTGAAATTTTTCATCTTTCAAATTATAGCTCTTTTTCCATCTCTTTCTTGATGAAGTTCTTTGTTTCCTGCCAGTTTTCAAAACCCGACTTTGGTAGAAGTATGTATTGACCTTGAGGGCCTCTTGACTCGGTAAGTACGTTTTCTGTTGATAAACCAATCTCTTTTATTTGATATTCTTCAGGATTACCAAGAAAGCTGATTAGTTCTTTTGCGGTGGGAAGATTGAGGTCTGTTGTGACAAGACTGGCAAGCTCCGGAAAGATTTGATCTACTTTAGAAAAAGCGTCAAGTGAGATTAATTTTTCTTTAATAGCTTTAAGAAATACCATTTGCCTTTGTGATCTTGAAAAATCTCCACCATAAGTGGCCGAATGCCTTGAGCGCATAAATTTAAGAGCAGTCGTGCCGTCCATTTCAACAATTCCTTTTTCAAAGCTTATTGTTTCATAGCGACATTTATATTGTTTTTCAAGTTCAAAACCTGAATATTTTTGTTTTAAGGCCTCCATTTCTTCAGGTGTTTTTCCACAGGTTTCATTCTCCAAGCCCTTGACGGGATAGTATTCATCAGTGAAAGAAACAGGAACATCAACTCTGATTTTTCCCAAAGTGTCTATTATCTTGACTATCTGGTCAAAGTAGACAGAAACAAAATAATCAACCGAAAGGCCGGTAATTTGAGTTGTTGCATATTTAACCATATTTCCTCCACCAGTTTTTCCTCTAAATTCCGGCTTTTTGTTTGGATATTTAATGTCGTCTATTCCAATAGCATAGGCTTCATTTATTTTTGCGGCTTTTAAATTTTCCCAATCAAGAGGAAGATTAATCCAAATGTCGCGAGGAATAGAAATAAGATAAGCTGTTTTCTTTTCTTTATTAAGTGATAAAAGGATGATTGTGTCAGACAAAAATCCACCACTATGGTCTTTTCCTCCATAGCCTAAAAGAAGGATGTTTTTTGTTTTTTCCTCTTTTTGAGTCTCGCCAAAATAGGGTGTAGGGGTTTTTGGCAATTCTATTTCTTTTGTTGTTTCTTTTTTACTCTCCCTAAAAATTAGTTTGCCCAAGAAAAGATAGGAGATGGCAAAAGAGATAATGAGGATAAAAAGAAAGCTGATCGCAATTAGAATGTGAGTTTTGGACAATTTAAAACTGAACACAGATTTATTATAAGCTTGAATTTATTTTTTATAAACTACTTATTGACAATATATTAGCATATGCTAATATATCCTTGTGGAAGATTTTTCTTTACGCGCTTTTTCCTCTTTGCCAAGGTTGAAGTTAATGATTTGTCTTGGCAGGGGTGAAAAGAGTGTTAGCGAATTGATAGAAGTGTGTAATCTTTCTCAATCTGCAGTATCGCAGCACTTGAGAAAACTGAAGCTTTGGAATTTGGTTGAAAGTCATAAAGAGGGAAGAATTGTTTTCTATAAACTTAAAAACAAAAAAGCGGCAGAGCTGTCGCGAAAAATTTTAGATTTTTTAAAAAAATGAACCTAGCTTATTTTCGAAAAAGCAAATTTGATTTCAACAAAACTTTAGAAAACCTCAAAGATAAGGCTAAAGATCTTGGCCTTGATCTTTTGGGAGAAGTTGAAATTTCAAGCGGGAAAATCGTTCAGCTTTGTGCCAAGGACTGGCTTTCAAATTTGGTTTCAAGCCAAAAAGAGCTTTTTGCCATACTTCCTTGTTCTTTTTTGGTTTTTAAGAAAGATGATGAGGTTTTTGTGGGTGTTAGTGATCCATCTCTTTTGGGCAAGTTGTCTTACGACCCTTCAGTTCAGGAAATCTCAACCAAAGCTGATTCAACTTTAAAAAAGCTAGTTAATGACGCATGCGGCGTTGAGCCTTTAAAAGTTAAGAAAGTTAGACTTTATGCAACCACAAGTTGCCCTTATTGCAAGATGGAAGCTTCTTTTCTTGATCAAAATAAGGTTGATTATGATTATGTTTTGGTTGATCTTGATAGGGATGCGGCTCAAGAGATGGTCCAAAAAACTGGCCAGATGGGAGTTCCTGTTACTGAAATAGTCTATGAAAATGGCGATGAAGAGTATATAATTGGTTTTGATAGATCTAAGTTGTCTCAAATCCTTTTAATTAAAAACTAATGAAAATAGTTAAAAATGTAGGTCCTAAAGATAAAAAGATAAGATTGTTTCTGGCGTTTTTGTTTTTTGTTTTGTCTTTTTTGATTCCCGGCTTAAAAGTATTGTTTTTGATTCTTGCTCTCGTTCTTTTTATAACTTCGATTTTAGGCTTTTGTGGCCTTTATACTCTTTTGGGAATTAATACTTGTAAGAGGTCTTAACAGGTATAATCTGCGCTTTGACCGCAGTTTGGGCAGTAAATTTTTCCTCCTTCTATCTTGGCTCTAACTTTGTTGAGACAAAATGGGCAGATGCATTCAAGATATCTTGCTTGTGGTTCTACTATACCGCTTTTGGGTATTGTTGCCATTCCTATAGTGGGGCAGCTTAGAGGATATCTTCCAAGCGTTATTTCTAGTTCTCGCCTGGCAGTAGTTATTTCCCCCTCATTGATTTTTTGACTTATTTCTAGCGCCTTTTTTATTCTCACTTTTTGTTCCTTCCAACTATCTGGGAAAAATTGCTCGATAAGTTCCACAGCCTCTTTTTTAAGAAGAGTTATGAGTTGATATCTTGCTTCCTCTCTTGACAATTGTTTTGCAGGTGTAATCGAACAAGATAGGAGATAGGCGATTAGTGCCTCAGTCTCTTCTTGATTAAGATTAACCAGTACTGATTTATTTTCAATCATTTTTAAGTTCCCTGGAATTATTCTCATAAGAGTAATTTTTGTTGCCACCTCTCCTTTTTCTTGCGGTGGGCTTACCCAGACAGCAAACCCTTCTTGATTTTGCTTAGCCCAGCTTTCAATTTGTCTTATGAGCTCTCTATCTCTTTGTGAGGCTGTTGATTCAATAACAGGTATGTTGTGGGTGGATGAATATAGCACTCCGTTTCTCAAACGGTAAAAATAGATGTCTGTTTCTCTATTTGATTCAGCTAAACTAGATGTGATCTCAGCAATGGCACCATTTCTTTTGGTGTATAAGGAGATAGAGATGATGTCTTTCGCTATTATTTGTCTTTCAATCATATTCCTGCTCGGGATTAAGGGTTGCTAGTTTTCTGGCTTCCGTCCTTTGCTTTAAGCCTCGGATCAGTTACAGTTGCGGCACAGCTGCGGATTTTCACCGCATTCCTTCCGGATATAAGCTTATATCCGGCCAGACACCGTATGGTATCTGGAACACAACCAACTTCATCTTAGTTAATTTATAAAAGATGTCAACAAGATTTTTGTGTTAAGATAAGAAAAGGGGGTGAGAAAAATGAAAAAGAAAGATAAAAAACTTTTATCTGATGTTTTAATGGTTGGAGCGGCTATCTCGGTTGTCTTTTCGGCCATTGGTTACTTGGGAACTGACATCTGGCTTGCTTCAACTCAATGGCTTTTGGTAGCCTCGGTTTTGGCGCTTTTTGGAGTTTATTTTAAGCCAGAGGAATAATATCCCAAACCTTGCGGAAAAACTGCGTTAAATATGCGGTAATTTGTTTGGTTTATGCTTTTGTTCTTCTTTTGTCTCTTGTATTTTTCTGATTTATTTGACATATAGTAATTTGTCTGCTATTCTACGGATAATGAACAAGCGTGATATAGTAATTGGGCTTGTTATCTTGGCTCTTGTTGCTGGTATAATTTTTTGGTCTAAAAAACCTCGTATTACTCCCATTGAAACTCCAACTCCTACTCCTGAAGCAAAGATTGAGGAGAAGTTTAACTACGAAATTCCTGAAGATGTAAACAAAATAGATTTGGTTGATGTCTCAGGTGGTGGGAGTCGAGGCATTGCTACGCGGGTTTATAAAGATGGTCGCTTTGAGCATGTGATTCTCGCTGATTTACCCGATCCCCAAGCAGGCTATTTTTATCAGGGTTGGTTGACAACCAAAGGTAAGGAAGGGGAAGTTGGTTTTTCTTACGTCAAAACAGGAAAATTGAGGATGGCAAAGGGTGGTTATTTGCTTGAGTTTGAGTCAAAAAACGATTACACCTCTTTTAGTCAGGTTTGGGTAACGCTTGAGAAGGTGGATGACACGAAGCCTGAAAAACATATTTTGGAAGGCTCATTTTAACTTCTCTTCTTTATTTTTGTCCTTGAAATTGCTAAATTGTATTTGATGGTAAAAAAACTTTTGTTTTTTTCTCTTTCTTTCATAATTCTTTTTTATCCAAAAGAAAGTCTTGCTTCCTCTCTTGTCAAAATAGACAAAGATGGGAATCTTGTGGTTAATGTTCTTTCAGCTGAGGATTCTTTAGCTCTTGGGTTGCCTCAGAAAAATTATCTTGAAGTAAAAGAAATAGCGGGCAGAAGCCCCGAGAACAACGATGTTGTTCTTAAAAGGGAAGATGATAAATATAACCTTTATCTTGGGGAAAGTAAGGCTTTAGATATCACCAACTGGCGCGACTCGGTGGTTGAAATAGAAGAAAAGGAAGACGCAAAGAAAGTTGATGTTTTGCTTTCTTCTGGCAAATTTGTAATTAAGCAGTCGGGTCTTTTAGCCAGTGTTGATTATCCTTTAAGGTTTAAGCCCAAGGAGAAACAACTTCTGGTTGAAACTCCGCTTGGAGAAAAGCTTGTTTTTGTTATGCCTTACGAGGCGGCCTTAACTGCCTTGCGTTCAAGAGTTGTAAGTAAGGTTAGTAAAGAAAGTCCTTTTGAATTAGTTGAGGAAAATAAAGATTTGATTTATAGAATAAAAGGTGCTAAGACCTTGAACTTTTTTGGCTTTTATCAAGCCGACTTTCCGGTTGATGTTAAAATTTCTGCTTCAACAGGAGAGGTAGTTTTTGTTGATGAGCCATGGTGGCTAAGATTGGCTGGTTTTTTCTTGGTTTAAAGGGGGTGTAAAAAATGAAAATAACTATTTATTCAACAACAACTTGTCCTTATTGTAAGATGGCAAAGGACTACCTGTCTTCTTTTAATTTTTCTTTTGAGGAAAAATTGGTTGATCAGGATGAGGCAGCGCGTGAGGAAATGTCCTCTATTTCTGGCGGATTTTTGGGCGTGCCTTTTATCGTGATTGAAAAAGACACGGGGGAAAAGGTACAGATTGTTGGTTTTGACAAGGAAAAAATTAAAAGTACTCTTGATATTAAGGATTTAGCTTAAGCTATGATTTTTGTTAATTTTAAAACTTATAAAGAGGCAAGTGGCGAAAACGCTGTTTCTTTGGCGAAAATAGTAGAAGAGGTGCAACATGTAACTTCAGTCAAAATTTTTCCAGTGGTTCAAGCTACAGATGTCAAGGAAATTAAGGAGAAAACCAGTCTTGAGGTGTGGGTTCAGAATATAGATCCTGTCTCTTTTGGAGCTCATACTGGTGCTATTTTACCTGAGGCAACGGTTGAAGATGGTGCCAGCGGCACTTTTCTTAATCATTCGGAGTCAAAGTTTTCTTCTTTTGATGAACTTGAGAAAGCAGAAAAAAGAGCAAAGGAAGCGGGTTTAAAAACCTTGATTTTTGCTTCTAATTTGGAAGAACTTGAAAGAGTCTGTCAATTTAAGCCTGATTTTGTGGCTTATGAGCCACCTGAGCTTATTGGTAGCGCCACTATCTCGGTAGCCGAAGCAAAGCCTGAAGTCATCTCTCAGGCACTAGGAATAGCAAGAAAATTTGCTTTGCCTTTGATAGTAGGAGCTGGAATTCACTCAAAAGAAGATGTGGCAAGAAGCCTTGAGCTTGGTGCTTTGGGGATTGCAGTCTCAAGCGCAGTAGTTCTAGCGCACAACCCAAAAGAAAAACTGCTAGAATTAGCCAGTGGATTTGGGTTGGGGAATAGAAGATAGTTGATAGGGGATAGAATTTTAGAAATAAGTAATAAACAATAATTAATAACTAATAAAATCTATGAAAATTTACTTAGGAGCAGATCATAGAGGTTATTTACTTAAAGAAAAGATAGCCAGGTTTCTTTTTGAAAAAGGTTATTCATTTGAGGATATGGGTGCTTTGTCTTTAAATCCTGATGACAACTATCCTCTTTATGCTGAAAAGGTCGCTTCAATGATTGCCTCAAGCCCTAAAGATAGGGGAATTTTAGTTTGTGGTTCAGGAGTTGGGGTTTTGATAGTTGCTAATAAATTTGATGGCGTGAGAGCGGGACTGGGAATAAATAAAGAACAAGTGGTTGCGGCTCGAAATGATGATGACATTAATGTTCTTGCTTTAGCAAGTGACTTTACTGATGAAAAGCAGGCTCTTGAGATGGTTTTAGCTTTTCTTGAAACTCCTTTTTCAGGTAAGGCAAAACATAAAAAAAGAATAGAGGATATTTCTCGTATTGAGGCTAATAATTAAGATGAACCCCCCAAAAAAATTAGAAGATCTTGACGTTTTAAATAAAACAGGAATTATCCGAGTTGATCTTGATGCAGTATTGGATGATGAAGTTGATCCCAAAAAAAATCTTCGGCTCTTGGTTATTAAGCCGATAGTTGATTATTTGTTTCAAAAAGGAGCTTCTTCTTTAATTCTTATTGCCCACTATGGTCGACCAGAAGGAAAAGTTGTTCCTGAATTGTCACTTAAGAGTTTAGTTCAACCTTTAAAGGATGTTTTGGAAAGGAATATTTTCTTTATTGATAGTTTGAATTTTGATGAAATTATGCGCTTGAAAGAGGAGAAAAATGGTAATCAATCAGTTTTCCTTTTGGAAAATTTGCGTTTTTGGCCGGGCGAGGAGTCAAACGATATTAATTTTGCCAAAAATTTAGCCTCTCTTTCCGATTTTTATGTTAATGAGGCTTTTGCTAGTTCTCATCGTGATCATGCTTCAATAGTTTCTTTGCCCAAGCTATTGCCATCAGCTCTTGGACTTCGTTTTGAAAAGGAAGTAGAAAATCTTTCTCGTCTTTTTGAGTCTCAAGAAAGGCCTGTTGTTATTGTTGTAAGTGGCACTAAGAAGGATAAACTTTCTTATTTAGATGGCCTTTCTAAAATTGCTGATATGGTTTTAATAGGAGGTCGTTTTCCTGACTATCTTCCTGATGATTCCATTTACAGGCGTGACAATCGTTTTTTGGTGGCAAGACTTAATCCTGATAAAGAAGATATTACCATTCATTCAATTGAAGATTTTGAACGGGAGATAAAAAGGGCAAAGACGATAGCCTTGATTGGCCCTGTAGGTAAGTATGAAGAAGAAGGGCATCGTCTGGGGACAAAGCGGGTTTTTGAGGCGGTGGCTGACTCTTCTGCTTTCAAAATTGCAGGAGGTGGGGACACTATTAAAGCAATTGAAATGTTTGGCATAACCAGTAAATTTGATTGGATTTCGGTGGGTGGGGGCGCGGTGCTCGAGTTTTTAACCAAGAGGAGTTTACCCGGTATCGAGTCTTTGTCTAATTAGTTTTTTAGTTTTGTTTTTGTAAACTTTTGTTATTTTTTCCCTTATCTTCAAGAGTATATTTTTAGAATCCAGTTTGTTATTTCGGTCTGAAAGGTAGTAAGAGCCACCATTCATAGGGTACAGGATTTTTGTCATTTTCCCCGATGAGCTTTTATTGTAAACCTTATTGATTTCTAACAAGATGAGTTTGACTAGTATCTTGAATGTTCCCTCTTTGTGTATGCGACGGAAAGAAGTTTTGTAGCTTGGTTTTTTAAGGAAGACGAATTTCATTTTATTTTTGACTGCCCTTTCCATCATCTCTGAACCCTCGGCCCATTTTATCTTTTCATTAAATCCTTTTAATTTATTAAAGGAATCTTTTTTTATACACAAAAAAGCTTCTAAGATTGATGGTCTTTTTGTTTTCTTTTGAAATTCGATGAACAGATTTATTAGATTAGCTATTAATTTGTCTTTGTTTCGTTTTGTGTCAGGTTTCATCCATGTTGAAAGAATATCTGGGTTGTATTTGTCTAACTGGGTTTTTATTTCCTTTAGGAAATTTTTTGATATTCTGTTGTCAGCGTCCATGAAGATAATCCATTTGGCTTTAGCCTTTTTTGCTCCCAAATTTCTTTGAAAGCCGACATTTCTTTTTTGGCTAATTATTATTTTTAAATCTTTGAGTCTTTTTTGAAGTTCTCTTACTTTATCTAATGTTTTGTCTTTGGATTTTGCGTCAACAACTATAATTTCAAAGTCTTTAAGAGATTGCTCCTCTAAATCCTTGAGAATGAGGGGCAGTCTTTTTTCTTCGTTTAGAGTAGGAATTATTACACTAAAGAATGGTTCCGGTATTTTGCCGATCATAATTTTAGATCTTGAGTTGTCTTGCTGCATTAGATTATACTAGAAGAGGATTTGAATTAAAAATGATTAAATTAGGAATAAATGGATTTGGCAGAATAGGAAGAATAGCTTTTAGAATAGCTCTTCTTAAGCACTTGGATGAGTTGAAAGTCGCAGCTATTAATACTTCAGGCAGTATGGGCGTTTCCGGCTGGGCGCATCTTGTAAACTACGATACTATGTATCGCAAATTTGAGATAGAGATTTTGTCTGAGGAGGTCAAAAAACCAGAAGAGGTGACAGATGAGGACCCTCTAATAGGCTATCTTCTTGTTCCAGATCATAATCTTAAGATTCCCGTCTTGGCGCAGAAAGATCCTGCCAAAATTCCTTGGGGAAGATATGGCGTTGAGGTTGTAATTGAATCAACTGGCAAATTTACTTCTGAGGAGGATGCAAAAAAACATGCTTTGGGAGGCGCAAAAAGGGTAGTCATTTCGGCTCCTTCCAAAGGTGGTAATGTTGGCACTTATGTTCTTGGAGTTAATGAATATAAAGGCGATGCTGTTGTTTTAAACAACGCTTCTTGCACCACAAATTGTGTGGCGCCAGTTGCAGCCGTGATTCAGGCAAAATTTGGAATAGAAAAAGCGACAATGACTACAATTCACAGCTATACTGATGATCAGAATTTGCAAGACAATTCTCATAAAGATTTAAGAAGGGCAAGAGCGGCAGCGGAAAACATAATTCCAACCACAACTGGTGCTGCTATTGCAACCACCGAGACAATTCCTGAATTAAAAGGAATCTTTGATGGTATGGCTTTAAGAGTGCCTACTGCTACAGGTTCGATCACCGATTTCACTTTTTTGGTCAAAAAAGAAGCTACTAAGGAGGAGGTAAATCAGGCTTTCAAAGAAGCAGCGGAGAACGTTTTGTATAAAGGGATTTTAGCAGTTTCTGATTTGCCTCTTGTTTCATCTGATATTATTGGCAGAAGCGAATCAGCAATAGTTGATTTGTCTTTAACTTCAGTGATTGATAAAAACCTGGTTAAGGTTTTTGCCTGGTATGATAATGAATGGGGTTATGCCAATCGTTTGGTAGAGCAAGTGGTAAGAGTTGGTAGAACTATTACCTCAAATGAAGTGCCGACGGATAATATTACCTTGAGTTTTGGAACAAAAAGCGGCCAGAGCTAGTCGGAAGCTAGTAATTAGTAGAAAGTAAAACGTAGTAAGTAGAAAGCAAAATTAATAAATAGTTAAAAGTTAAAAGTGCAAAGTTCAAAGTTGGAATTTATTTGTTTGGAATTTGAGAAACTGGATAATTATAGAATTGTTTAGAATTTAGAAATTAGAAATTAGAATTTAATTTTTGTAATTTGGAATTTGTGATTTGGAATTTGTTTATGATTTAGATATTAGAATTTAGGATTTGGACCTTGTAATTTGTATATTGGAATTTGTGATTTAATTCTATAATCTATAATCCAAAATCTATAATCTAATCATCAAGTTTTGACTTTTGAGTTTTAAGTTTTGAGTTATACTTTTGACTTTTGATTTTTAAGTTTTAATTTATTTCTATGCTTATCATTCCTGCCATCTTAACTGATAATCCAAGTGAATTAAGAGATCTTTTGTCAAAGGCAGCACAAGTTGTGAGGCGTGTTCAGATAGACATTAATGATGGTAGTTTTTTGGGGGAGAAGACTATTTATCCCGAGGCTTTAATAGGCCTTGAAACCGATCTTTTTCTTGATTTTCATCTGATGGTTAAGGAACCTTCAAATTGGGTAGAAAAGAGTGCAATGGGGGGCGCTGAGCGAATAATAGGCCAAGTTGAGTTGATGAGCGATCAAAAAGATTTTGTGAGCAAAGTTCAGGAAGCAGGTCCTAAAGTCGGACTTGCTCTTGATATAAAGACACCAGTTTCAGTTCTTGACAGATCTATTCTTGAAGACGTACATCTTGTTTTGTTAATGGGATACCAAGCAGGCAGAGGAGGCCAGCATTTTGACGATTCCGTTTTACCAAAAATTTCTGAATTGATAGAAATTAGAAAACACGACGCCACACCCTTTACTATTTGTGTTGATGGGGGAGTGTGGACTGATAACATATTAAAGCTTGACCAATTGGGGGTTGATGAGGTGGCAGTTGGCAGACGCTTGTTTAAAGGAGATATTAAAGATAATATTAATTTACTTGAAGAAAAATTAAGGCTATGAATCCAGTTGGACACATTGTTTTTAAAAATATTGCTTTTTTCGGTGATGCTGATGTTCCTCCTCAAAGCCAGGAATATAAGCAGGCTTTTGAAGTGGCAAAACTTCTTGCCTCGCGTGGCTTTACTATAGTTAACGGTGGTGGGCCGGGTGTGATGGATGCTTCAACTAAAGGGGCTCAGGCGGCGGGTGGTGAGACTCTTTCTGTAACCTTTAATCCCAAAGATGCCCCCGGTTTTGAGGGAAGATACATCGGCAATATTACTGATCATGAGATTAAAACAACGAATTACATAGAGCGAATGTTTAAACTGATAAAGCATGCTGATCTTTTTATTATCTTTCGCGGAGGAACTGGCACACTTTCTGAATTCGGGACTGCATGGGTTTTGGCCAAACTTTATTATGGGCATCACAAACCATTTATTCTTTTTGGCAAAAACTGGCCGGCGATTATTGACACCCTGCGTCGCAATATGAATCTTGATAAAAACGAACTTTCTGTCTTTGAGATTTGTCAAAGTGCAGAGGAAGTCTTGCCTGCAATTAACAGGCTCCATAGAAAGCTTGAGTCTTTTGATCATTCAAAATGCTTAATCTGCGACGGTGAGGAGTGCGCTTTTCGCAAATAGTTATGTCTTCTTATCAAGATTTAGAAATTAAGGCAAGAGAAATCAGGAAATTGGTTATTAAGTCTATTTATAAGGCGGGGTCGGGTCACCCGGCCGGTTCGCTTGGGGCTTCAGATTTAATTGCTGCTTTTTATTTTAAGATTTTAAATCACAAACCAAAAGAACCCAACTGGCCTGAGCGTGACCGTTTTATTCTTTCAAATGGCCACATTTGTCCTGCTTTATATGCTGCTCTTTCTTTATCTGGTTATTTTCCAGTTTCAGAAATGAATAATCTGAGAAAATTTGGAAGCGGTCTTCAAGGGCATCCTCATCGAGGCAAACTCCCAGGGGTTGAGACAACATCAGGCCCTTTAGGTTCGGGTTTAGCGCAAGCTGTTGGTATTGCCCTTGCCGCTAGAATTGACAAGAAAGACTTTAGAGTTTATTGTCTGACAAGCGATGGAGAGCATGATAGCGGCAATCATTGGGAAGCGGTGATGGTTGCTGCCAAATACAAGCTTAACAACCTTACACTGCTTGTTGATAGAAACAAGGTTCAGTTAAGCGGAAATACTGAGGAGATAATGCCGCTTGAGCCTCTTTCTTTAAAGTACAAGTCTTTCAACTTTAATGTCCTTGAGATAGACGGACATAATTTTGATGAGATTATTAATTCAGTTTATAAGGCTAAAAATTATAAAGATGGTCCAACTGTGATTATTGCTAGTACTATTCCCGGGAAGGGAGTTTCTTTTATGGAAGGCAAATGGGAATGGCACGGCAAAGCGCCAAGTAAAGATGAGTTTGAGGCGGCAATGGCCGAGCTTGAAGGAGGTAATTGATATGCCAGAAGAAATCGCCAATTCAAATCAGGTTGCAAAATCTATTCGTGACGGCTTTGGTGAGGGTTTAGTTGAAGCGGCAAAAAATAATAAGGAGATAGTGGTTTTGACAGCTGATCTTGAAGAGTCAACTAGAGTTAGTGGGTTTGCTAAAGAATTTCCTGAGCGCTTTTTTGAGGTGGGGGTGGCAGAGCAGGCTTTGGTGACTATTGCCTCAGGGATAGCCAATTATGGCAAAATAGCGGTTGCTACTTCTTTTTCAGTTTTTGTTCCCGGCCGCTGTCTTGAGCAGATCAGAACCACAATTGCGATCAACAACTTGCCTGTGGTTTTAGTTGGCTCGCATAGTGGTTTTTCAGCCGGGGCGGATGGCGTAACGCATCAAGCGCTTGAAGATATTGCTATTACAAGATCGCTTCCCAATATGACGGTTGTTGCGCCAGCTGACTTTTACGAAGCTAAAAAAGCTATAATTTCTCTTTTGAATCTCAAGACGCCTTCTTATTTAAGACTTGAAAGAGACGCTTCACCATTTTTGACTGAGGAATCTTCTTCTTTTGAGGTGGGTAAGGCAAGGGTTTTAAAAGAAGCAAGAGATCCCCAGATTACTTTTTTTGGTTATGGCTCTATTCTTTCTGAGGTTATGAAAGCGGCTTTGGAGCTTGAGAATTCAGGTATTGAAACAAGAGTTGTTAATGTCAGCACCATTAAGCCTCTTGATGAAGAAGAAATTATTCACTCGGCAAGAGTTTCAAAGTGCTTAGTTAGTGTTGAAGTTCATCAAAAAGCGGGCGGCTTGGGTTCTGCTATTGCTGAGGTTTTGGCTTCGAATTTTGCTGTTCCGCTTGAAATTGTTGCGGTTGATGATTCTTTTGGAGAATCTGGAAAAAGAGATGAGCTTTTGAAAAAACACCATCTTACAGCAGATGATATAAAAGAGAGGGCAATGCTTGCTCTTCAGAGGAAAAGTGAACATATTTTGGTTCAATAATTATATTTCTGTCCATTTTTACGGCCTTTATTCTCTTCTGGTAAAATACTTTTAATGAGACTAAAAAGTGGGGCGAAATCGAGATTTGCGTTAATAAGAACATGTTTGGAATTAACTTTGTGGGTAAACTTTGGGGTTATCAAACAGGTAGGGAAACTTGTGTTTGAGAATTTCTACAATACCTTCTCCGTCAAACTTAAAATGTTTGATTAAATCTTCTAGCGAGCCAGATGTGCCATATTCGAATCCGTGGCCTTGCATAGAGGAGGGTATAATTTTTCCGTTTTTTAACAAAGCAGCAGAAACTACGTTTCTCAATATTACTTCATTCCCGTTATAAACTGTAAGAACAGGCCTGTCATCTTTTATTAATCTAGCGAAGTTCTCATCTAGAGACTTGAGATCGACAACATTTATGACTCTTGCTGTGATTCCATATTGTTCCTTTAGTAATTTTTTTGCCTCTACTACTCCTTGTGTTGTTAACCCAGATGAGATAATGACACAGTCTACTTCGTCAGTTGTTGTCCCCACCTCATAATAAGTGGTATTGTTTAAATCATTATCTGACCTTTCAAGTTCTTCAGTGTTTCTAGTATGTAATCTTATATACGTTGGTTCATGGTAATTACCAATAGACCTATTTAGGCAATTAAAAAGATCTCTCACGTCCGCAGGCTCGTAAAAACGAATACCTGGCATATTGATAATCATGCCCGGCTGCCCACTAGATTGATGGGTTGACCCGTTTCTCGCTCCACTCAAGCCTCCGTCGTCACCGACTATAACCAAAGGACTCCTTCCTTGAGCTATAGCATTGAGCTGGTCTGCTCCCCTATAAAGAAAAGCGTCGCCGTAGTTGATAATGATTCGTGAACTCGCGTCGGACTGAGATATTCCATGTGCCATTGCAAGCAGATGTTGTTCTCTAATGCCAACGTCAATATAAATGATTGGCGGAACTAGACCACATAACTCAATTTGGTCCTCTCTTATTAAATCGGCGGTCATAAAATAAAGCCTTAATGTCTCTCTGTCTCTAAATAATTTACTCAGGTGGTTTAGGTAGTGGACCAATCCGTTTACCAGGTTTTTTTCTCCCGCTGGTGGTTCTATTTGAGGTCTAAAATCAATACAATTGGAGTCGGGGTTATAATTTTCCTTTATCTTCTTGCTAATAGCTAGTTCTTTAGCTATCCTTCTTATATCAGCTTGTGAATATTGAAGTTCTTCAAGTTTGGCTTCTAGGTCCGAAATAGCAGACAGGAGTTTACTTTCATCGCATGAACTGATAGTGTGGTAACCACAACAATTGTCTTCCGCTCCTGGAATACCTTTACCTTTAATAGTATTAGCGACAATAAGAACAGGCTTATCTCTGTCTTGTAAAATAACATGGGTTAAGGTATCAATTACCTCGCGAATTTCGTTACCATTATTTATTTCTATCACATCCCATCCATATCCTTCCCAGACTGTTGAGACCTTTGTTGCTCCATCAACGGTATTGGTTCTTCTCCCCAATTGAGCTTTATTATTATCCAAAATACAGATTAGATTATTAAGTTTTAAATGGGCCGCGTGACGTGCTGCTTCGCTAATGTTTCCTTCTTGTTCTTCACCATCACCCAAGAAGACGAAGGTTCTATATTCTTTACCTTGTATTTTAGCTGCAAAAGCTGAACCTACCCCGTATGATAGAATCATACCCAACGAGCCGCTTGGAGTAATGTCTACACCGGGTATTTCGTGCATAGATTCATGCCCTTGTAGTCTTGATCCTAAATCTCTATATCCTTCTAGCTCTTGTTCTTCTATCCAACCAAGGAGAGAAAATATCTTATATCTGAGTGGTCCTAAGTGGCCTCGAACTAGTACCCTGTCCCTGTCTGGGTGTCGAGGGTTGTCTTTGTCGTATCTTAATATTCTACCAAAATATAAAGCCACCATCAACTCAGTAGATGACGAACTTGCTCCTAAGTGCCCGCTTCCAGCTTTAAGTATAATTTCGAAAGCTCCTTTTCTTACTTCACAGGAAATTGCTTCTAGTTTTTTAAACAAAGGGTTTTGCTCAAAAGATGTGTTCTCGCAAGAAATTTCTCCTATATAATTACTACAATCTCTTTCTTTACCTGTCATAGAGTTCACGAGGCAGTATGAATTTTTGGTTTGCGTATTACTGGTTTTAAGATAGATGTCCGCACCAAATAGAACATATTTGAGATAAAATTAGTACTCTATCTTTTACTTTCTCCACTAAATATTTTTTAGCAATCTCGTATTCCTCAATAGTTAAAATTCTGGCTGGCTGGCCAAGACTTACTACCGACAAGGCTGCTAAGATTCTGTCTAAGTCAAAATTCTTAAACTGCCATTCAAACTTAAATTCCTTGTATTGTACCTCACCTTTTTTTCTTAGCTTGTTGGTTATCTGACAAATCTCCTTCATTCTTTTTTTTAGATCATAACTTTTAACCAGTCTTCGTATCTCTAGATCATCACCATCTTTGGGTTTCATGAAGAGATAACCCCCCATTGGTTTGAGACATTTTGTTATAGGATCAACGAAATCAAGGTAAAAGTTAAATCCGCAATAGGCAAAATCTAGACTTTTTTCGTTAAGTAAGCTGTTTCTTATATCTCCGCATATGAGATTGATATTTCTATTTTTTGTCACGAACTCAGCTCTTATGTTATCCAGGGCTGATTGATTTATATCTAGGCAGTAGATTGTCTTAGAGAAAGTGTAGAAATGTCTTACTAGCCACGCATAGTATCCACTGCAAAAATCTCCCATAACAAGATGTTTCCGTCCTGTTCTTTGCTGAGTTTGAGTTATTTCTCTTTTTATTTCTTTTAAAAAGGACTTTTTGTTTACCCAAGTGCTCTGAAACGCCAATATATCGCAAGCTTCATAGTAGCCCTTCTCTTCAGAAAACATGAAGTAGAAATCTTGATAGTTTTTATACATAATGAATTTGCTGATTATTAAAGTAAGTTGGAATAATGATATTCAGAGATTGGTTAATGTAACCTTTGATTAACTCTAAACTTTCAATATCAATTCCCTTTTTAGTCTGGATATGTTTAAGAATCTTATTGGGAAAAACATTTAAGGTCTCAATAGCTGCTTTTCGGAAATCTCCGCTCTCCATAAATTTATACCATGCTATTTTACTTTCGTTAATTAGTTTGAGTAGCGAATCGTCTCTCTTTTTTCTATCTGGGCGTAGGTTATCTAGGATACCTATTAGAAAATAGAGCCTGTTTAGACTTCTCTTGATGCCGGTGATCTGATTACTATCCCAGTTGAAGTGTTCACAGGGGTGACTGGTAAGAAGCAATGAAAGTCTAGCTACTTCAGGCCCGTGACTATTTAACATGTCAGTCAAAAGTATAGAGTGGCCTTTCGAGGCAGACATCCGCTTGCCTAACAATGTGCCCATTCCCAACAAGAAGTAAGATTTTGTCCTGTATTTCTTTGATAACAACGCAGTTTCCGCATATACCTTTTTTGCCAGCCAGTTTTTGAGATGTTCTTCTCCAAAAAACATATCTACAGGAAGCCATTTGTTTAGATAATCAATCAAGGATTGATACTTATATTCTCCTTCTTTATGAGTAGGATTAGCAAGATGTTTTAAAGATTCTGATATTGCAGACTTGTATTCATCGTATTTTAAGTTGGGTTCTAGAAAATCCTTGATAATGTCGAAAACTGTAAAAAGTTCACTGTCAAACATCGGGTCGACAATATTTCCATCGATCTTTGTACCGATGCCACCTTCTCTTTCATAAGACCATTGATTGTCAAGCAGTAGTACAGAATCACGAATTATGTGATGCCATTTTCTGGAGACGATTTGAGTATTTTTTAGTTGTCTTAGAGTTTTCAATCTCCACAATTTATTCTCATAAGCCAGGCTTTTGCCTGACCTGCCTTGAGTAATTAGCCCTTTGTCTTTATAACCGTCAAAAATTGATTGTACAAACACTTTGTATCTAAGATCTGTGGTATTATAGTAAGAATTCCAGTCGTGAGATATTCCAAGTCTCTTCAAATCATTGATTGTTTGGTTGGCAAAGTAATCTAATATAGAGATGGAATTTGTTAGACTTTTTAAGGAGTGTTCCGGAACTTTGTAAAATTCTCTAAATAACCAAATGATCTTATCAACTTCTTGATTTTTTACCCCACGTAAATATTGCTTGATGGCTGTGGCAAATTTGGACGCTGTATCGCCACTGTAATGACAGGCGAATGGCATCTTAACCTCAAACCCCTGAAACCTTTTGTATCTTGCCAGAGTGTCTGCGACTACGTACACCCTAGCGTGGCTGGCATTAATGGGACATACAGGATGGTTGTATGCGATGCCAATATAGTATTTTTTTGACATAAAGACGGGTTTCTAGGTCAGGAGATCATTTGATATGAGCTCTTTTTTAATTTTCCTAAAGATTATATCGTAACCATTTGCATTTGGGTGAAGCCCGTCGCTAAGCAATTTTTTGTAATTATTTGCTATCAAATAGTTAAAGAGATCGATAAAGACAACTTTTTCTTGGTTGCAGACCTTCTTCAAGATTTCATTGTATATTCCTATCCTTTTGTTTAAGAAGAAATTTCCATCTACTGGATTTATAGATTCATCTACTGGAGTGGAACCAACGAAGAATATCTCATTTGTATATTTCCTTGATTTTCTAATGAGCAGCTTTATATTTTTTTCAAATTTATCCTCTTTTACTTGGGGCTTTGTTTTACCACCTAAAGTTTTTGCATCATTGACACCTGTTGCAATTATAATTGCAAATCTATCGTCAGGATATGAATTTGATCTTCTTGCTAAACATTCTAGGTCAATTCTGGCCAAGATATCGTTAGAGTTGTTGCCTGGGATACCTAGATTGTATAGCGCATTGTATTTTGTCTTTGGCTCAAAATATTCTCTTAGACGGCCAACCCAGCCTCTTTTGTTCTCTGTATCGCCTATTCCAAATGTAATACTATCTCCAAATACAGCGATTGAAAACATTGTTGATATTTTATCAAAGCCAAGCAGGTTTAGCAAGCTTGTTTGATTTAATACTTTTGATCATGCGAGGCTGATCTTAGCAACTTTATTGCACTCTGTTTTTTGCAGTATGAATTAAAATTGGGGAATAAAAGAAGGGGATGTTAGTTTTTCATTTGCACAATAACATGGTGACTAATGCAGACAAGAATGAGGAAAGTGAGCACATTTTGGTTCAATAATTATATTTCTGTCCATTTTTATGGCCTTTATTCTCTTCTGGTAAAATACTTTTAATGAGACTAAAAAGAAATTTTTTTGCTCGCGACTCGCTTGTTGTTGCTCGTGATCTTTTGGGTTGTTTTTTAGTGCGAGATTTTGGTAACAAGAAAGTTGAAAGAAAGAAAATTACCGAAGTTGAAGCTTATGGCGGAGAAGAAGATAAGGCAAGTCATGCTCGTTTTGGCAAGACCAAAAGAAACCAAATTATGTGGGAAACACCAGGCTTGGTTTATGTTTATTTTGTTTATGGTATGTATTGGATGTTTAACATTGTAACTGCTAAAAAAGGAAAGGCACAGGCAGTTTTGATTCGCTCTCTTGAGGGGGTAAAAGGCCCAGGAAGAGTGGGAAAGTGGCTTTTAATTGACAAAAGTTTTTACGGTGAGGATTTAATTTCAAGTAAAAGAATTTGGATTGAAAAAGGCAGTATTCCAAAAGGCGCAAAGATTACAAGGACCCCAAGAATTGGTATCTCCTATGCTAAAGAGTGGGCGAAAAAGAAATGGAGGTTTATTCTTGAGCAAAAGTGAGACTTACTAAAATTTTGTCTAATATCTCCTTGTATTTTTCATCACCAGCCCAAGTAGTAGTAATTCTATAGACCTTTTTTAAATTTTGAAGATAGATTTTTGTTGTCTTGATAGTGCAATTGCTTGTGTATTGATAGCCTTTGATTTGTGCTACTTCAATTTCTTCTATTTCTGACACTTTTTCTTGGTTGTTACAGACCTCAAGGCTTGTTTGCCTTTCCTTTTTGGCAAGAGAAAGCAGGTTGCTAGCATTTTCTGTCTGGCTGATTGAGAAAGAGTAGCCATCATAAAGCTCTGTTTCTTCTTTTTGAGTTTTACCAAGATAAATAAGAGAGATTGTTTTATTCTCCTCTTTTATTTTTACACCTGCAGGATAGATAAAAGAGAGATTCTGGCTTTCATATTTTTCCCAAACATCTTCTTTAGCTTCTTCTTTTCTTGGTCCCTCAAATTCTCTTCCATCTTTGGTAAAACATTTTGGCGGTTCTGTTGTCTGGATTTGGCTGCCTTTTGCTTTTGCACACTCTTCAAAGCTGTTGATATTAAGGAGCTTTTTAAGCTCGTTGTTTTGCCAGATGAAAAATGTGGCAATGAAAACGGCAAAAATTGAGGTTAAGGCGGGAATTGAATTTATTTTGAGAGCTTGAAGTTTATTATTTTCCATTTTCCTTGTATTTTTTGAGACAATCTTTAAACTCTTCTGTTTCAGTAAAGCCGCATTTTCCATCTTTTTGTCTTTTGCAGGTTGTAAGTTTATAGCATTCATATTCAGGTTTATAGATACAGACTGAAAAGACGAGTTTTTCATCCTTGTCTTGGCAAATTTCGCCGTTACACCCGCTTATTACGCACTCATTATTATTTCTTGGCTTTTCTTCAGGATTTTGTCTTGAACTTAATTTTGTAAGCGAAGCAATGATAATACTAAAGATAAAAATTAAAACCGTTGAAGATAGAAAAATAATTCTAGTTATTTCAATAGCATCCTTTCTTTCTTGTTTATTTTTGGCCATTTTTAATTATAACATGGCCTAATAATGATTATTGTCTTGAGTGTCTTTTTTTGTTAATCTGATATTAATGGAGCTTGAAAAACTTGCCCAGAAGATAGTTGCCTCTCCTCGAGGGATTTTGGCTGCTGATTGGAGCGTGGGAACGGCTACTAAGAAATTTGCCAAATTTGGAATTAATTCAACTGAAGAGTCAAGAAGAGAGTACAGACAGATGCTTTTTGAGACAGAAGGTTTGGAAGAATATATTAGCGCTGTTATTCTTCATGAGGAGACAATCAGACAAAAAACTAAAGAAGGCAGGCCTTTAATTGAAATAATTAAAAATAAGGGTATTGAAGCAGGAATAAGGCTTGATATTGGACAGGAAGAAATTCCTGGATTTGGAGGTGAGCAGATGACCTTTGGTTTAGACAGGATAAGAGAAAGGCTTTCTGAGTTTAAGAGTCTGGGGGCAAGTTTTGCCAAGTGGAGAGCGGCTTTTATTATTGGCCGTGGCAAACCCACAAGACAAGCAATTGAGGCGAATTCAATTCTTCTTTCTTTGTATGCTTTATTTTGCATTGAAGCAGAAATCCTCCCTATAGTTGAGCCTGATGTAGTTATGGATGGCAATCATTCTCTTTCTGATTGTCAAAAGGCAACCGAAGAAGTTTTGAAAACTTTGTTTTTTAAGCTTTTAGATTATGGAGTTGATAGAAAAAAGATAATTCTCAAACCAAATATGATTCTGCCGGGAATTGAATCGGAAAAAGCTTTGCCTAACGAGGTTGCTCTTGCCACAATTTCTGTCTTTAAAAAGACTGTTCCTGTTGATGTTGCTGGAATTGCTTTTCTTTCTGGTGGACAGAGTTTGGATGAAGCTTCAAAAAATTTGAATGAAATAGAAAAGAGGGCTTTTGATGTTCCTTGGCAGATAACCTTTTCTTTTGCAAGGGCGCTTCAGGAGCCTGTGCTTGAAATTTGGCAGGGAAAAGAGGAAAACAGGAAAAAAGCTCAAGAAAAGTTGATTGAATCAGTAAAAATAGCTTCTTTGGCAAGACAAGGAAAATTATAGAAGTTCAAGTTCAAGTGTAAGTATAAGAGAGACTTAGAAATTATGTTGCATTTTGAAAAGCTGGTGGTTTGGCAGAAATCATTACTATACGCTAGGGAATTGGTTAAAATGGCAGACGAACTGCCTCAGAAATATCAATCTTCTTTTGGTGATCAACTAAGAAGGTCTGCTCTTTCTATTCCCAATAATATAGCTGAAGGTTCAGGAAGAGCCTCTTCCCGAGATAGAGCTAATTTTTACTCGGTGGCAAGGGGATCCTTATATGAATCGGTTAATATATTGAAACTTCTCGAGGAGTTAAAACTTTCTTGTCTAAAAGGCTTTAATTTTGGTATTCTGTATGGGATTGCTGAAGAAGTTGCCAAAATGATTTTTGGTTTGTCGAAAAGATCTTGAACTATGAACTTAGATTTATTATCAATAGGAGATGCATCTTTAGATGTTTTTTTGACTCCGGTTGAGTCGGAGACTTTTTGTCGTCTTGACACAAAAGAGTGTTTTATTAGTTTTTCCTATGGTGACAAAATTCCTGTCAAGAGAATGGAATTTACTGTTGGTGGAAATGCTGCCAATAATGCAGTGGGAACAAAGAGATTGGGCATAAATTCGGGACTTGTGACAACGATGGGTGAGGATATGGTTGGAAGTCAGATTTTGGAACAACTAGAAAAAGAGGGGGTTGACACAACCTTTGTTATCACCCAACCTGCAAGTAATTCAAATTATTCTGCAGTTATTACTTATGGTGGCGAACGGACAATTTTAAGTTATAAAGCTCCCATAAGCTATGAATTTCCAGTAAAATTGCCAAATGTGAGTTGGGTCTATTTAACCTCAATGGGTGATAGTTTTAGACCTTTCTTTAATCACTTAATTGACTGGCTTAAAATTAACCCTCAAATTAGACTTGCTTTTAATCCGGGAAGCCGGCAGTTGCGGGTTGATTATAATCAGATTGCGGATGTTGTGGCTCGCTCTTATATTCTTTATGTTAACCGTGAGGAAGCAGAAAAGATAACAGGATTTACCAGCTCTCAAGGCAAAGAAAAAGAACTTTTAAATAAAGTTGTTGAGCTTGGGGTAAAGGTGCCTATTATTACAGATGGAAATAATGGTTCGTTTGTTTTTGACGGCAATAAATATCTTAAATGCGGAGTTTTGCCGGTTGATGCTTATGAAAGAACGGGGGCAGGCGATGCTTTTGGTTCTGGTTGTCTTTCTGCTATTATTAAAGGCAGACCACTTGATGAGGCTCTTTTGTGGGGAACTGCCAACGCGGCTTCTGTCATAGGTTATACTGGAAGCCAGAAGGGACTTTTGCATGAAGATGATATGGAAATTTGGCTTGAGAGAGCAAGAAGCTCGGGAGTTAAGGTAGAAGAATTTTAATATGAAAGTCTTAATAACAAGAAAAATACCAGGGGAATTCGTTGAGAGACTAAAAAACGCTGGTTTTGAAGTAGATCTTTGGAATCGTGATTGCCCAATGGGTCGCCAGTATCTTTTAGAAAGAGTTGTTGGTGTTGACGCTCTTCTTTCTCTTCTGACTGACAAAATTGACGCGGAATTAATGGATAAAGCGGGTCCAAGTCTTAAAATTATTTCAAATTATGCTGTTGGTTTTGACAATATTGATCTTGATGAAGCTAAAAAGAGAGGGATTGTGGTTACCAATACACCTTCAAAGGAGGTAAATGAGGCAGTGGCAGAGCACACCTGGGCTTTGATTTTGGCTTTATCAAGGCGGATTGTTGAGGCTGATGAGGCAACAAGAAGAGGAGGTTATTATGGTTGGGACCCCGATATCTTTTTGGGCAGATCTCTTGTAGGCAAGACCTTGGGAATAATTGGCTTAGGCAACATCGGAACAATGGTGGCAAGGCGCGCCAAGGGTTATGAGATGAATGTTATTTATAACAAGCACAATCCTGATCCTGAAGCGGAAAAGGAATTGGAAGTTAAGTTTGCAAGTCTAGATGAGCTTTTGTCTACTTCTGATTTTATTAGCCTTCATGTTCCTTTAACTGAGGAAACTCGCGGACTTATCAATAAAGAGACTTTGGGAAAGATGAAGAGGGGGAGTTACCTTGTTAATACAGCGCGGGGACCCATTGTTTGCGAACAAGATTTAGCAGAAGCTTTAAGAACAGGAGTTTTAGCAGGAGCGGCTCTTGATGTTTTTGAGAATGAGCCAAATATAAATCCCGAGCTTTTGGCGATGGAGAATGTGATTTTGACACCACATATTGCTTCTTCAACTTGGGAGGCGCGGCTTAAGATGACAGACCAAGCAGTTTCAGCAATTTTAGATTTCTTCTCAGGTAAAACTCCTGAAAATGTGGTTAGGGGTTAGTCTCTTTATTTTGGGGAGTTTGTTTTAGACTTGATGTTTGAGTTGAGATATTTTCTTCTTCGTTTTTAGGACTATTCTCAGGCACAATTATGGGGACGGGAGTCTTCGTCTTTTCAGGCGAAACTTCTTGGGTAAATCTTCTTCCGTCTTTAGTGACGCAAACCGGTGGATAGCTTTCTTGAATAACTCCGTTTGCTTTTGTGCATTCATCAAAACTGTTAATCTTGAGTAGGCTTTTGAGTTGTCTGTTTTGATAAAGAAGTGAGCCTGCAAAAACCGAGACTACTACAAGGAGAATGACAGTTGGAAAAAGAACGATTGATTTTTGAGGAATTGCTACTGATTCTTCTGGAACTTCAGCAACAACTTATGGAGTTGGTTGATTTTGAGTTTGTACATTTATTGTTTCTACCTTTGGTTTTTGGTTTTGGTTTTCTTCCATTATCTATTTTTAGCATCTTTTGGTAATAGAATCAATTATGATAGAACAAAGTGAAAAATTACAAATTCCAAATCACAAATTACAAACAATATGCAATACACAAATTCCAATATACAAATTACAAACAAATTCCAAGTTCCAATATACAAACAATATACAAATACCAATAAACAAATCACGAGAATTAAATCCTAAATTCTAAACAATTTTACAATTATCCAATTTTTCAAATTACAAACAGATTAAAGAATATAGATTTATGATTTAGGAATTTTGCTTTCTAATTACTACGTTCTACTTTCTACTAACTCATGGTTAGTAGGCGACGCTGGGTTCTTAAGTCTTTTATCTTTTCTCCATTTAATAGTAGAATTGAATTAATTTATGGATGATGAATTTGAAGATGAAGAAAAAATAGAGCGCCTTGAGCCTGCTAAAAGAAAGAGAGTGGTTCGCTGGCGCAGAAAGAAAGATATCCTTAAAGAGCCAATCAAGCCGTGGGGTAAAAAGGAAAGATATCTTGTTTTGACTATCTTTCTTGCAACTTCTCTAATCCCTGCTTTTTTGGCTCTCTCAGCAAGAGCTTATAAATTGCCTGGCTTGCCGAAGTTGGGTCCTCCTCCTGGTTCTTTTCTTAAAAGTTTTTTCGCAGGTAGAACTATAATTTTAGAAAAGGAAAGTCCTGAAGTGAAAGAAGATGAAAATATGAATAAGAAAAAGGAATCAATAATTTCTCAATTTAAAGCAGAAACCAATAAACTTTCAGGAGTTTATGGTCTTTATGTGGTTGATCTTAATTCTGGGTTTTCTTTTGGAGTTAACGGAGATGAAACTTTTGATGCTGCTTCTTTGATAAAGTTGCCTGTGATGGCTGCAATGTATCGTTTGTCTGAAGAAGGCAAGATTAATCTTGATGAAAAGTATGTCCTCAAAAATTCTGATAAAGCCTCAGGTGCTGGCAGTCTTTACCTTAAGCCCAATGGTTACCTGATTTCTTATAGCGAGATTCTTAATTTGATGGGCCAGCAATCGGATAACACTGCTTTTGTTATTGCCAAAAACAAAGTTGGTAAGGAAAATATAGAAAATTTAATTGACAGGTTAGGGATGATAAATACTGAATTTGATAGCCGTCAGACTACCCCGAAAGATATAGGCACTTTCTTTTTAAAGCTTTGGCAGGGAAAGGTGATTAATGAGGAAAACAAAAAGAAACTTTTGGATTCTTTAACTAAAACTATTTTTGAAGATTATATTCCGGCAGGTGTCCCTGAAGATGTTCGTGTAGCCCATAAATATGGGACTTTAGATAATATTATTAACGATGCGGGTATTGTTTTTGACAAAAGACATCCTTATCTGGTTGTTATTATGAGTAAAGGAATCATTAAAAGAGAAGCTGATATAGTAATACCCACAATATCAAAGATTGTCTTTGAAGAGATGAGTAAAGATTAATTTCTTTCAGTTCTTGCTGCTGGTTCAAGAATTTGGGGAGGCATTTGCGGATTTTTAAGAGTTTTTACAAATTCTGGATTGCAGGCTTTTTGGGGCTTATTTTCTTCCAAAAACCATTCCATCTTAACCGGGCAGTTGTTACAAGCCAAGGTTCCTGTTAAGGGACAGATGGGTAGTTGAACTATTCCTTCTGGTACTTCCCAATCTTTTACCTCTTTCTCAAAGAGGAGAGAAGACATAATTTTGTTGAATATGGGTGCTGCTCCTGTAATACCTGAGGCGATACGAGACATTGGAGTATTGTTGTTATTTCCCACCCAGACTGCAACCAGATAATCCTTAGTGTAGCCGACAGTAAGATTGTCTTTTAGATTATTGCTAGTTCCTGTCTTAACTGCAACTTCAGGGTGGCCGTTTATGACAAGAGCAGAATGAGCACCAAAAGCAGGAGTTCTTGCCTGATTATCTTTAAGAATATCGGTTAGAAGGAAGGCTACTCTTTTATCTAGCACCTCTTCCTTGGGGCACGATTCTTTTTGATTTGTTAAAAGACAGTTATCTTGATAAAGCGTCTTGCCTTCGTAATTTTTTACTGAGATGATACTTTTAATTTCTGGTCTTTGTCCGTAATTGGCGATTGTCGCATAAACTCGTGCTAGGTCAATTAATTTTACCTCTCCTCCCCCAAGAGTTAGTGAAAGTCCGAATCGGTCTTTGTCATCCCAAGTGGTGATTCCCATTCTTTTACCCATTTCAATCATCTTGTTAACGCCGTATGAAGCAAGGACACGCACGGCAGGTATATTTCTTGATTCAGCAAGAGCGCTTCTTAAGGTTAGATTGCCTCGGTAATTTCCATCGTAGTTGCGGGGAGTATAGTCAGGTTGACCTTTAATCTTGTAGGTTATGGGTGTATCGCTTAAGATTGAAGCTGGAGTAAAACCATGCGAAAGAGCATAAGCATAGTTTACGACTTTGATGGAAGAGCCGGGTTGTCTTTTTGAAGTCGTTACGTTAACATTACCGTCATTTTTGATGTCAAAATAGTCTTTTGAGCCAACCATAGCTAAAATTTCTCCTGTCTGGGGGTCAATAACCAAAGCTGCGCCGTTTTTAACATTAAGAGATGACAATTTATCAATTTCTGATTTAACCACTTTTTCAGCCAGTTCTTGGATTTGATAATCAAGCGTGGTTTTGACTTCAAGACCTCCTGTTTCAACCACCTCTTTGGAGAATTTATCCTCAAGCTCTTTTCTGACATACATGACAAAGTGCGGAGCTTTTATATCTGTTCTTTTAAGCGAGAAGGTGATTTTTTCTTCAAGCGCTTTTTTTTCTTCCTCCTCACCAATAAATCCATTTATTCTCATTAAGTTGAGCACATCTTTTTGTCTTGCAAGTCCAAGCTCTGGGGTTTCGCTAAAGGGAGAATATTTACTAGGACTTTTGGGAAGGCCAGCAAGAAATGCGGCTTCAGCTAGAGTTAGCTGGCTGACAGATTTGCCGAAATAAGTTTTACTTGCTTCTTCTATTCCGTAAGCAGTCCCGCCATATGAGACCTCGTTTAAGTACATTTCAAGAATCTTGTCTTTGGAGTAAGTCGCTTCTACTAAAACAGCGAGGATAATCTCGCGGATCTTGCGAACTAAAGTTTTTTCTGGGGTCAGAAGTGCGTTTTTGACCAATTGCTGAGTAATGGTTGATCCTCCTGAAAGCTCTCCCTTGGTGTAATTTCTGACTAGTGCTCTTAATATGCCACGGATTGAAAATCCTGGGTGATGGTAAAACTCAGCATCTTCGGCTGCAAGAGTTGCATATTTGACAATATCAGGTACCTGATTAAGGCTAACAGGTGTTCTATTTTTGTCTTTGTAGATGGTGTAAAGAAGGATTCCGTTTCTGTCATAAATTTTGGTTGAGACCTCGACCTTTCTTTCGGTCAATTTTTTAGGGGAGGGAATGCCTTGGAATATATAAACTATTGTAATGACAAGAGTAATGAAAAGAACAAGAATAATTGTTTTAATAAGACCAAATCTGATCCTGATCTTTGGCGGTTTAATTCCTTTGATTTTTGCAAATACAAGCTCTAATTTTAGGAATAGGATTTTTAAGGCATCAAGGTAGGGTAGGGTAATTTTTATCTTTTCTTCTTTTGGTTTTTTCTTGACGACATTTTTCTTTTTGATTTTTTTGGGAGACAAAATTAGTTTGAAAGCCTTTTTGAAAATAAGATCAATGGTTAGTCTGGTAATATGTCCTGTAATGTATGAGATTAAAATCAGAAAGAGGATGAAGTAGGAAAGAATTAGGTAGAAGGGTTTGCCAATATAATAGAAGGCCTTTGAGATTATTTTTAAGGCCTTAAGGATTAGTTTTTGAGCAGGGTTTTCATTTGTTTTTTTGCCCTTTCCTCCCACCCTGTAATTATAAATCAAAAAGGAATTAGGTAAAAGAGTAAAAGGGTTTTGGAGTCAGACATCAGACATCGGATATCGGAAGCTAGTATTTAGTATTTTGTATCTTGTATTATGAAGGGAATACAAGTAGAAAGTAGAACGTAGTAAGTAGAAAGCAAAAATTCATAACTCAATAGTTAAAAGTTCAAATTTAAAAGTTGTGTATTATCCTTTCTACTTTCTGCTTACTGCTTTCTACTAATTTTAAGTTTTGACTTTTGAATTTTAAGTTTTAATTTATTCTGTGTTTAATGTTTCTCTTAAAAACTTCAAATACTCCTCTTTTGTCTCCTCATTTCTCAATCCGAATTTGGTGATGGTTTTTAAATATTCAATCTTGTTGCCGGTGTCTATATATTCACCATTTTCAATCTCTTTAATAACTATTCTTTTTTTATTTCCAAGCATCAGTTTTAAAGCGTCGTTGTAATAAAATTCTTGCCCTTCTTTAAGTTTTTTAAGAGCTTCTTCTAGGTAATCAAAAATATCAGGTGTAAAAAGAAAACTTGAAACACTTCCTAGGTTGCTTGGCGCTTTTTCTTTGCCTGGTTTTTCTATAATTTCATCTATTTCAGTTATTCCTTCTTCTAACTTTTTTCCTGAGACAAAACCCCATCTTGAGTAATCTTCATCGTTTCTTGCTTTTACCCCGGATAGAACTGAGCATTCGTATTTTTGATAAGTAAAAATAAGCTGTTCAAATTCGTTAGGAGAAGCAAGAATCATATCATCCCCCCATGTATAAATAAAAGGCTCATTTCCAATAATATTTCTTACATTGATTAACGGGGTCCCATTCCCATAAGGTCCTTTTTGCCTGACGTAAAAGAAATTAGCCAGATTTGAAATTCTTGATAGTTCCTGAAGTAATTCGTCCTTTTTGCTGTTTTTGAGATTTATTACCAATTCTTGAGATGGAGAATCAAAATGATCTTCTATGGCTCTTTTGTGGTAACCTGTGACAATAATTACATCTTCTATTCCTGCTTCAACTAATTTTTCGACGATATATTGGATTATTGGTTTATCAACCAGAGGCAGCATCTCTTTGGGCATAGCTTTGGTTTGAGGAAGGAATCTGGTTCCAAAACCCGCGGCTGGTATAACTGCTTTTCTTACTTTGGTGGGTCTTTTTAGCACAAGAATATTGTACACATGAATGTGCCTTTTAATCAACTCGTTGTATTTTAATCTAGATCTTAAGTCAGACTATCGGACATCAGATATCAGCTATCGGATATCGGACATCAGATTTCGGTTATCAGAAGTCATTAGGAAGTAGAACGTAGTAAGTAGAAACCAAAATTAATAAATAGTTAAAAGTTCAAAGTTAAAAGTTGTGTATTATCCTTTCTACTTTCTGCTTACTACTTTCTACTAATTTTAAGTTTTAACTTTTGATTTTTAAGTTTTGAGTTAATTTGTGGTTTGTAATTTGTTTGGAATTTAGAATTTCGGATTTAGAGTTTTATTCGATAATCTATAATCCAAAATCTAAAATCCAATTAGAAGTTTTAATTTTTGACTTTTGAGTTGTTTCTATAGGATTGACAAGGACGGACCTTGTCAGGCTGCTAACGGTTTATTTTAAGTAGTGGATAAGAAATGGTGGCTGATTGTGTTGCGGTGCAATCAAAACAATAGGCAGTTCCAAGAGGGTCTATTAAGACGAGTTTATTTTGCATTTCTATGTTTTCAGGAGGAGTCTTCTTATCAGCAAGCGCTCCCGTGGTTTTGTCAATAGCAATGTCTTTTTGTCCCATATCAATTCCTGCGCCAACTTTATCTTTAAAGAAATACTCAAAACGAGTAGGACAGGAAAGAGGATTGCCAGTGTCATCGGTTGCCTTGTTGCCAGAGTCAATACAGACATTAGTCCCGACAACCCCATCAGGTTTGGGCTGAATTCCATGTCCGCTGTCATTTTTGTTGTATTCTCTTTTTTCTGCCTTATCTAAGGCATACTTAATGATTTTGTTCCAGATGGGTGAAGCCCCTGAGACCCCAGATACTGCTCCTGACATTTCTTTATTATTGTTGTTGCCCACCCAGCTTAAAGCTAAAATATGAGTTGTGTAGCCGATAGTCCAGTTGTCGCGTCTGTCGTTTGTGGTACCTGTCTTAACGGAAACTTCCGGATGACCTTTGACATTAAGAAGAGATGATGCTCCAAAAGCAAGAGACCTGGCTCCATTGTCAGACAGTATATTTGAGATAATAAAAGCAGTTTCTGCGCTTAGTACTCTTTCACCTTCAACCTCGTCGGGTTTTGTTTCTTCATAAACTTTGCCTTTCCAATCTTCCACTTTGAGTATGGGGTTTAAGGGTACTTTAATTCCTTGGTTGGCAAAAACTCCAAAAGCAATAGCCATGTCATATGGTCTAACTTCCCCTCCGCCAAGGGTTAGAGAAAGACCGTATCTTGACGGATCATCAAAAGTGGTAATCCCCATTTTTTTGGCAAAGTCTATGAAATTTTCAATTCCGTTTAAAGCCAAAACTCTTACCGCTGGAATATTTAACGAGTTGCCAAGAGCAAACCTGACCTGTTGAATGCCATGGAAGGTGTTGTCATAATTTTTAGGACAGTATGGAGGTTGGCCTGAGGTGACAAAACAAGTGGGTATGTCAGCGAGTGGAGTTGAAGCAGTTATAATTTTATTTTCAATGGCGAGAGCATAATTTAAAGGTTTAATTGATGAGCCTGGCTGGCGCAGAGAAAATATGACATTTACCTTGCCATCCTCGTCTTCGGCAAAATAATCTTTTGAGCCAACCATAGCTAGTATTTCTCCTGATTTTGGTCTTGTGACAAGAGCAATGCCGTTACCGACATTTTGTTTTTTGAGCTTTCCAACCTCACTTGCCACTTGTTCTTCTGCAAACTCCTGAAGCTCAAGGTCAAGAGTTGTGGTAACCCTTAAGCCACCTTGTTCAACAACAGAATCGCCGTATTTTTCAGCCAAAAGCTCCTTGACCCAAAGAGTAAAATGGGGTGCTTTAAGTTTCTGTGGCTTGGCATACTTTAATTCTTCTTTTTTAGCTTTATCTGCTTCTTCCTGGCTGATATATCCATCTTCAACCATTCGTTTTAAAACTAATTCTTGTCTGACTTTGGCTCTTTCTGGATTTGCTCCAAAAGGTGAATAGGCGGTAGGGGCAGCAGGAAGGCCAGCCAAAAGAGCGGCTTCGGCAAGTGTTAAGTCTTTTGCTTCTTTGCCAAAATAAAGTTCGCTTGCTGATTCAATGCCATAAGCGGTTGAACCGTAGGGAATTTGGTTTAAGTACATTTCAAGAATTTTGTCTTTTGGGTAGATTATCTCAACTAGAGTAGCAAGAACAAACTCTTTGATCTTCCTCTTTATTGTTCTTTCTGGAGTTAAAAGCGAATTTTTGACAAGCTGTTGTGTTAATGTTGAACCACCTTCCAATTTTCGTTTGAAGACTGTCTTGTAAAAAGCGCGGGCAATCCCAGTTAGAGAAAATCCATGATGTTTATAGAATTCGCGATCCTCAATGGCAATAGTTGAGTTTTTGACATAGTCAGGGAGTTTGTTGATATCAACAGGGGTTCTTCTTTGGTCGGCATAGATCTCATAAATCAATTTTCCTTTGCGGTCAAATATTTTAGTTGAGACGGGGAGATTGCCTGAAGAGAGGTTTTTGGGTGAGGGTATATCATAGAAAAGCCAGCCCAAAAAGGCGAAGACAAAAAGCAGGCTAGTAAGGAATATAATTTTTTTAGACATAATTTGCTCTTTCTTTGTGGTTTTGTAATAATGCAATTATACATTATGGAAGATTTTTATCTTTCAAGACCATGGTGGAACTATCTTGAGAAAGGAGTGCGCGATCTTCTGGAGGAGTCCTTTATACTTCTTTCTGAGGCAGAAGAAAGCAAGACCAACTTTGCTGATTATTCCTTTATTGTCTTTCCTGCAGCTAAAGCTTATGAAGGTTATCTCAAGTTTATTTTTTGGGAAAGGGGTTTTATCACAAGGGAAGACTATTATGGGACACGGTTTAGAATAGGAAGGGCGTTAAATCCTCAGCTTGAAAAGAAATATCGTGCCAGGGAAAGTGTCTATGATAAAATTGTTGCTTTTTGTGGTGGTAAAGAGCTGGCTGATCTACTTTGGGAGACCTGGCGGCTTTGTCGCAACCTTGTTTTTCATTGGTTTCCAAAAGAAAGCCGATTTCTATCTTTAGATGAGGCAAGAAAAAGGCTTTTTATGATTACTGAAGCTATAGACGAATCTTGGCAAAAGTGTGTAAAATAAACTAATGGCAAAAAAATCTAATTCTTCGTCTTTGGAGAGTTTGAAGAATGCTTCGCTTTTGGCTGCTTTTCTTCTTGTGGTTTGGGGCTTCTATAGACTTATTTTTAGATTACCTGATGAGGTAGAAGAGTTTTTTATCAAACCTGTGGTTTGGCTTTTGCCAGTTTTCTACTTCTTGAGGAAAGAAGGCAAGGGTTTTTCTTCCTTGGGTTTTACTTTGAAAAATCTTTTTCCAGCTGTTTATTTTTCTTTGGGTCTCGGGTTTATTTTTATCTTCGAGGCTCTTTTAATAAATTATCTTAAGTATGGCAGTTTTAATTTTGCTGCCAATATTGGCGACAAGCCTTTTTTTACTGCTCTTTTTCTCTCTTTTGCGACCGCCTTTTCCGAAGAAGTCGCTTTTCGCGGTTACCTCTTTAATAGAGTTTGGTCAGCTTTGAAAAATGAAGCCTTGGCTAATATCTCAACCAGCCTTGTTTGGGCGTTGATTCATGTCCCGGTGGTTGTCTTTGTCTGGAAACTTGACTTCTCGGCCTCGATCCTTTACCTTTTCTTAACCACTATTTTTGGAATTGGTTCCGCCTTTGTTTTTGCCAGAACTAAAAACATAGTTTCTTCTATTCTGCTTCATGTTCTTTGGGAATGGCCATTAATTCTTTTTAGGTAACTTTTTTTGATGTATAATTGAAAGAGTGTTGAAGAAAATCTTAGTTACCTCTTTGTTTTTGACTTTTGGCTTTTTGGTGCTTGTTGTTTCAATTTTGAGAAGCGCTTCTTTAAGACACTCTTCGAATTTCTCCCCTCCTAGCTCTAGATTAGAAGGTGAGCAAAAGCTTTCTGTAAATTATTATTTTGCTTCAGCAGGGGGTGTTTTGCCTGATCATCCTCTTTGGGTTGTCAAAGTCTTGCGGGATAAATTCTGGCTTTTCTTGACTCCCGGCCCGACTCGCAAATCGGAACTCAACCTCCTTTTCTCTGATAAAAGATTGATGGCGGCCAAGACTTTGAGTCAGAAAGGTAAATACGATTTAGCTTACAGTGTGATTCTAAAGTCTCATAATTATTTTGTTGAAGCAGCTAATTTGGAAGATGAGGCAAGAAAAGGAGGGGATAATACTGATGAATTGCTTTTGCTTTTAACCAAAGCTTCTTTGGCACATAAAGAGATGATACAGTCTTTGCAGGATTCTTTCCCCGAAGATTTAAGAACAGGATTCCCTTCTATTATTGAATATCTTTCAGGGTTCTATGACAGATCCTCTAGTTATTTAAAGAGCAAAAACATTATTATTCAATAGCTCGTATAATTGAGAAAAATAGATATTATTGATCAATTATTTTTGTTTTTGGCTCTATCCTTTAGTATCGTGGTCTTTCGATTAACGCAGTTTTTATTCGGTTATTTTTGCAACCTCTTTTTTTGATTATTTTTTTAGCCTCGCTTTAAGCGTAAATTGACTTTTTTTGATGTAGTTTTTGCTAGTTGACAACATCATAGGTAGTGATAAATTTACTTTTGTACACTACAAATAGCGTTTTTTGTTTTCAAATGTGAAATTGTTTGTTTTATGAAATGTCCTTTTTGCGGAGGAAAAAATCTTGAAGTTTTGGAGTCACGATCGGTTGATGAGGATAATTCGATTAGGAGAAGAAGACGTTGTGTTTCCTGTCGAAGGCGTTTCACTACCTATGAAAGAGTTAAAGATAAGTTTTTGTGGGTAGTTAAAAAAGATGGTAGACGTGAGCCTTTTATAAGAGAAAAGATAAAGGGTGGAATTTTAAGAGCGATTGAGAAAAGGCCAGTCTCGCTTGATTTGGTTGAAGACATAGTAAATCAGGTTGAAAGAGAAATCTTAAAAGAGGAAAAAGAGGAGATAAGTTCCAGGTTAATAGGGCGCTTAGTTTTAAGGAGATTAAAAAAGGTTGATAAAGTTGCTTGGTTAAGGTTTGCTAGCGTCTACCTTGAATTTGAAGATTTGAGCGATTTTGAGAGGGCAATTGAAAAGGAGGCTTAACTTATGACTGAGAGAAAAACTAAAAGAAATCTTAATAAGAGGGCTAAAGTTTTGTCAGATGCCAAAATGGAAAATGGAAAGATACTTCTTGAGAGTCTTTCCGCTCCTTCTTATGAAGAGATTATGAAGGAGATAGAAGCTAAGATTGGTAAAAGGCCAAAGTTACCTCGGGATTTGCCTAAGGGGGAATGGGGTGAGCAAGCAATAAAGGTGTTGGAAGAGCGATATCTTGTTAAAAATGAAGAAATGGAGGTTATTGAAACTCCTGAAGAGATGCTTTGGAGAGTGGCTTGGGAAATAGCTTCAGCTGAAGCAAGGTGGGGTAAAAATAGAAAAGGAGTTTTGGATCAGGCAGAAGAATTTTATCAACTGATGGCTTCGAGAAAGTTTTTGCCTAATTCACCTACTTTGATGAATGCAGGTACAGGTAATATGCTTCAGTATTCTGCTTGTTTTGTCTTGCCAGTTGAAGATTCGATGGAAGGAATTTTTGATGCTCTTAAATATCAGGCTTTAATTCACAAAACCGGTGGTGGTACGGGTTTTTCTTTTAGTCGCCTTAGGCCAAAAGGATTTGTAGTTAAAACTTCAAAAGGTATTGCTTCAGGACCTGTGTCTTTTATGAGGATTTTTGATGCTGCTACAAATGAGGTCAAACAAGGTGGCAAGAGGCGAGGCGCTAATATGGGTATTTTGCGAGTTGATCATCCTGATATTAAGGAATTTATTCATTGCAAGGAAGATGGGGGTATTACCAACTTTAACATTTCGGTTGCAATTACCAATAAATTTATGGAAGCTTTTGAAAAGGGGGAAGACTATGATTTGATCGATCCTAAAAGTGGGGAAAAGGTTGGCAAACTTAATGCCCGCGAGGTTTTTGATGAGATTGCCGATGCCGCTTGGCGAACAGGCGACCCAGGGTTAATTTTTATAGACAAAATTAACGAAAGTAAGGCCAATCCTGTTCCTCCTCTTGGCCCAATTGAGTCTACCAACCCATGCGGTGAGCAGCCACTTTATCCTTTTGATGCCTGTAACTTGGGCAGTATCTTTTTGGGCTACTTTGTCAAAGACAAAAAAATTGAATGGGATGAACTTGAAAAAGTTGTTAAGATGGCTGTTCGTTTTTTGGATAATGTCATTGAGGTTAATCCTTATCCTTTGGAACAGATTAGGAAAATGGTCTTTAATACACGCAGAATTGGCTTGGGAGTTGGTGGTTGGGCCGATATGCTTATTAAACTTGGTATTCCTTACGATTCTGAGGAGGGTGTGCGTTTGGCAAAGGAGGTAATGAATTTTATAGAAACTAAGGCAGTTGAAGCATCAATTGATCTTGCTTCTGAAAGAGGTCCCTTTCCGCTTTGGTCTTTAAGTATTTACAAAGATGAAGAACCTAGGCGCAATTCTACTGTTACCACTATTGCTCCAACAGGAACAATTTCAATAATTGCAGGTGCTTCTTCTGGCATTGAGCCACTTTTTGCTATTGCTTACCAACATATCGTCAAAGACAAACACCTTGACCGTCGCTTGTCGTTTATTAATCCGTTTTTTGAGGAAATGCTTAAGGAAAAAGGAATTTGGAGTCAGGAATTGGTTGATAGGGTAATTGAAAAGGGAATGGTAAGAGATATGGAGGAATTACCTGAAGATATTAAAAATGTTTTTGGCACTGCTCATGAAATAAACCCCGAGTGGCATATAAGGATGCAAGCCGCGTTTCAGGAGTCAACAGAAAATGCAGTTTCAAAGACTATTAATCTGCGGCATGAGGCAACAGTTGAGGATGTTAAAAAGGCTTATCTTTTAGCTTGGAATTCAAATTGCCGAGGAATTACTGTATTTAGGGATGGTAGTAAAGATGCTCAAGTTTTAAATGTGGGTCTTGATAAAAAAGAGGAGGACAAAAAAGAAATTTGGGACGAGAAAGCAGCAATCATTGAAAGGCCGTTTGTAGCAAAAGGTGCTACTTATAAATTGGCGACACCTGTAGGTACCGCTTTTGTAACGATTAACGAAGATGAAAATGGTCAGCCGCTTGAAGTTTTTATTAATGTAGGCAAAGCCGGGAGTGATCTTACAGCAGTAGCCGAAGCCTTGGGAAGAGTTATCTCAACTGCCTTGCGCTCACGGGGAAATACCTCTCCCAAAGACAGAGCTCTTGAAATAGCTCATCAGCTCTCAGGTATTGGAGGAAGAAGATCTGTTGGTTTTGGCCCATCAAAAATCCGCTCTCTTCCTGATGCGGTTGCTGCTGCTATCTCAATTCATTTTGGCTTTAGAGTTAATGGATTTTTAAATCACGATGTTGAGTCTGATAACCATCATGTCAATGGGTTGGCAAATGGTGTCAAGAAGGAACAAGAATTGGTGCTTGGAAGTCTAGAGAAGAAAGCAGAATTAGAGTTTAAGCAACAGGCTTTGCTCCTTGAGGAAAAGGGGCCATTGGCTGATATTTGTCCTTCCTGTGGTTCAAATTCTTTTGTATATGAGGAAGGTTGCTCCAAGTGCTATGTTTGTGGCTATTCTGAATGCTGAAGTCGCTTGAGTTTGATAAAATCAACCGAGATAAAAGTAGTAATCTTTACTACATCTAATCATAAAGCCACGCGCTTTAGCGCGTGGATGTAGAATGGTTTAGATGGAGCCAAGAAAGCCACGGCCTTTAGGCCGTGGATTTCTTACTTAACTCTATTTCTTTAATCTATGATTTATACCAAAAAAGGGGATGATGGAAAGACTTCTTTAATTGACGGCAAGAGAGTAGCAAAATCAAATAAAATAATTTGGGCAATAGGGGAAATTGACGAACTTAATTCTTGTTTGGGTGTTATTAGATCTGAATTAAAGGATGAGAGCTTAGATAAGAAGCTCAAAGAGATTCAGAAAGATCTTTTTTCTATTGGTTCAATTCTTGCAGGAGGCAATATTAAGTTTGACAGGAAGCGAGTGAGAGAATTGGAAAAAGAGATCGACAATTTTGAGGCGATTTTACCTGTTCAGACAAGATTTCTTTTTCCTAGTGGTGCAAAAGTTGCCTCGATGCTTTTCCTTGCTCGCTCTGTTGCAAGGAGAGCGGAAAGAAGAGTGACAAATTTAGAAAAAAAGGCTATAAAAGGCGAGATTTTAGTCTATTTAAACCGTCTTTCTGATTATCTTTTTGTTTTGGCGAGATACGAAAATTTTAGAAAAAGAATTAAAGAAGACTTTTGGAAAATTTAGACAAGGTTTTTCTTTCACTCTTTCTTTTATTTCTGCTAGAATGAATTGATATGACAAGTCTTCCTGAAAAAGAACCAATTTTACCCTCCGAACAAGGGGTGTCTGTTAGACCCGAAACCTTATCTGAGAAAATAGAGAAAGTTGTTCCGGGAGTTCAAGTTGTGCCCACCCAGTTTAAAAAGCAGGTGACGGATGACCGGGGCAAACCTCTGATTACCACTCCTCAGGCGAAGAAGGTGGTTATTGAATTGCCAGAGACAGAGGAGGTCTTAATTCAGGAAAGTAAAGGAAGTGTGGATGATTCCAAAACCTGGCTTGCCAGGTTTTGGTTGAGGATGGTGGAGAAAGCGAAGTTTTTCGGTTGGCAGATAGTTAGTATGGTTAATCTTGGAGTAGAGAAAAAGAACAATGCCTGATATCAATTTTATAGTTGGTTTTATTTTTCTTTTAGGCTTTCTGGCTTTCTTTTTAGCTTTTTTGGGTTTTATTGTTTTTACTTTCTTCAGATGGCGGGGAAGGGAAAAGGATTCTGTTGACTCTATCTTACTTCGGGTCCTTGTGCCCAGAACCAATGAAGTCAAAATAGATGCCATGGAGCAGGTTTTTGCTTCTTTATTTTCTATCAAAAAGGGCGGGTGGAAGCAGAAATTTTCATTTCAACCATCAATTGGATTTGAAATAGTAGCTCGTGAGGGTTACATCAACTTTTATGTCTTTTGCCCAAGCCGCCTTAAAGATTTAGTCGAAAAGCAGATCAATGGTGCTTATCCTGATGCAGAAGTTGTGGAGGTTCCTGAATACAATATTTTCACTGACACAGGCAAGGTGGCTTACAAAGCTTTTCAGTTGAGAGCAGAGAATTACAAACCTATTAAAACTTTTAAAGATTTGCCGGTTGATCCCTTATCTTCAATTACTTCAGTCTTGGCAAAAATGGGTGAGAAAGAAGCTGCTGTGATTCAGATTTTAATTTCTCCGGCTGATTCCAAGTGGCAAAAGGATGGCTCGCATTTTATTTCAGAAACTAAAAAGAGAGAGTCAGATCCCGAGAAGGCTAAGTTTAGCGTTTCTGGCAAGACTCTTGAAGCAGTTGAGAATAAAATTGGAAAACCTGGTTTTGAGGTTAGTATTAGAGCTATTGTGGTCTCTGAATCAAGCGAACTAGCAAAGATGCACCTTGGCAATATCAGCGGCGCTTTTGAACAATTCTCCAGCGAGTTTAATGGTTTTAAGTCTCGCAAGATTTATCATAAAGCTTCGTTTATGGAAGATTTTCTGTATCGCTATATGCCGATGTTTAATATCTTGGGTAATCGACCTTCAATTCTAAACTCCGAAGAGTTGGCTACTATCTTTCATTTTCCCAATCGCAGTATTACAACGCCCAATATTCAGTGGCTAAACGCTAAAAGAGCTCCTGCACCATCAATTGTTCCTGAGGAAGGCTTGTTTTTGGGAATGAGTGTCTTTAGGGGTATTAAAAGGAGAGTTTGTGTTTCAGATGATGATAGAAGAAGACATATTTATATTATTGGCGCAACAGGTACTGGAAAATCTGAGCTCTTAAAACAGATGATGCTTCAAGATATGAAAGAAGGTAAAGGGATTTGCTTTATTGACCCTCATGATACTGTCCGCCAGCTTTTACCTCTTATCCCGCCTGAGCGCGCCGAAGATGTTATCTACTTTAATCCTGCTGATACCGAGCGGCCAATGGGACTTAATCTTCTTGAGGCAAAAACTGAAGACGAAAAACATTTTGTAGCAACCTCGGTTATTAACTTGATGTATAAGCTCTTTGATCCTTACAAGACTGGTATTGTTGGCCCACGTTTTGAGCACGGTGTTAGAAATGCAATGTTAACTGCGATGGCTGAGGAAGGGAATACTTTTATTGAGGTTGTGCGTATTATGACTGATTCTCGTTTTACTCAGGAGCTTTTGCCCAAGGTGACAGATCCTATGGTCAGGCGTTATTGGACTGATCAGATTGCACAGACTGCAGACTTTCACAAATCTGAAGTTTTGGACTATACAGTCTCCAAATTTGGTCGTTTTGTGACAAACAGAATGATGAGAAATATTATTGGCCAGTCAAAATCTTCCTTTTCTTTCCGCAAGGTGATGGATGAAGGCAAGATTCTTTTGATTGATCTTGCAAAGGGTGAGTTGGGTGAAGAAAATTCCAGCTTCCTGGGGCTTATCTTGGTGCCAAGAATTCTAATGGCGGCAATGAGTAGACAGGATACGCCTGAGGAAAAAAGACGCGATTTTTATCTTTATGTAGATGAGTTTCAGAACTTTGCCACTCCTGATTTTGCTGTTATTTTATCAGAAGCTAGAAAATACAGACTTAACCTTTGTGTTGCTAATCAATTTATAGGCCAGATGGAAGAGGAAGTTAAAAATGCTGTTTTTGGTAATGTGGGAACCAAAATAGCATTTAGGGTTGGCGTGAGCGATGCTTCTTACCTGGCTCGCGAATTTGCGCCCGTTTTTAGTGAAGAGGACCTTTTGAATATTGAGCGTTTTAATGCTTTTGTGAAGACAATTGTTCGCAACGAACCTGTACCTCCATTTTCGATTGATACGACAAAAGATATGAGCGAGATTAAAAAACAAGAAAATCCCAAAGTTGCTCAGATTATCAAAGAAATGAGCCGACTAAAGTATGGTCGAGATGTAAGGGAAGTGGAAGCGGAAATTGCTCGTCGGGCTAAACTTTAACTTCTTTTCTGATATAATATAACTCTAGCGATTTTTCCTTGATGAAATTTTGAGGTCAAGGGTCGGTAACTCAGCGGCAGAGTACCACTCTTATAAAGTGGGAGTCGGTGGTTCGAATCCACCCCGACCCACCCTTAGGTAAATAATTCTTAGGAAGCGCTTTTTTTGAGGTTTTTTATAACTCTTCTAATTCCTGTTTGTTTCCCGCTTCTTTGATGCCCGCAAGCTCGAGATAACTTTCAGTGGTTGAGAGCCTTTTGTGCCCTGCAACTTGGGAAAGCAAAACCAAATTTACCCCTGCTTTTAAATTCTCAACTATGAAAGTGGTGCGCAAGTCGTTAATGGTATAGCTTGGCATTTCTGCTTTTTGAATATACCTATTGATAGTTGATCTGATGTTTCTGACAGCAAGCGGCTTTCCGTTTTTGCTTACAAAAAAGTAAGGAGAATCACTTTTTGGTCTTTCATTCTTAAGATAATTGTCAAGAGCCTCTTTTGCTCTTTTGTTTAAAGGAATAACTCTTTCAGGTTGGCTGGCATAAGCTTCAATTTTTATTTCTTTATCACCTACATTTGCAAGTTTGAGGTTGGCTACCTCTGAAATTCTAAGCCCTGTTTGAAGAATTAATTCTACGATGGCTGCTGTTCTCAAGTCAGAACGTACAGTGTCTCTTAAAGCACGGTACTCAAGTTTAGAAAGGAATTTAGGCTTGGCAGGTTCTGTTTTTGGATGAGAAACATCTTGAGCAGGGTTACTTGAGATATGTTTTTGTTCAACAGCAAATTTAAAAAATGTCTTTATTGCGTTTAGTTTCCTTGAAACGCTTTTGGGTGTGTATTTTTCAGCAAGGAGGGTATCGCGATAGGCCTCAATTAGCTCCTTTCCTATTGATTGGATATAAGGCTTTTGTTTCTTTTCTGCGAAATCCACAAACTGCTCAAGGTCCGCCCTATAAGCTATAATAGTTGAGGGCGACCTTTTTTTATCTTCCAGACTTTTGATAAAGTTTGGGAGCAGAGCCTTTAACATTGTTTGTTCCATAAGATTTAGCAGGAGCTTAATGACTATATGATAGCACTTTATAAAAAAATATCAACACTTTTTGAATAACTATGGGTATTAATTTTAACAGTTTATTTGTTCATAAAGCTGAGAAAAAAAATGTCTCTTGGTTTAATAAGGTCTTGTCTTTAGCCTTCTCTGTTTTAACAATTTTAGTATTTAGCGCTTTTTGGAGTAATTTTTCCAAGCTAAGACAAGCTGAGAAGAAGATAGAAGAGAAAAAAAGAAGTCTTGAGGAATTAAGAAGAGAAAATGAATCTATCAAAAATAGGCTTAAGGAGATTAGTTCAGAGGCGTATATCGAGAAACAACTAAGGGATAATTTAGCGATGGTAAAAAAGGGCGAGGTTGTGGTGGTTTTGCCTGATGAGGAGACTATCAAGAGTTTTGTCCCCAAGATAGATATTGGTGGTGACAAGGCAATTAATTTGCCTAATTGGCGCAAGTGGTCTCTTTTCTTTAATTTCTAGATTGTGTTGCGGGGCTGGGGATCGAACCCAGTCTGGAAGATTATGCCTAAAGTTTTCTCCGATTTCTCGAGAGTGTCGGACTATGTCTTGCCCGTGAGATAAGAAATCTATCTCAAGGGCTTTGGCGTATAGTCTCTACGGATTTTACATTCATGTAAACCGAACGTAATCTTTCCTCGGCGTTGCCATGATCAAATAGATTTTAGGTTTCGCCGATATAGCCAAATTTTTCCCCCATTAAATCGAGGGAAGCCCATTTTGAGCCTTCCGTGCAGCCGTACACTACCCCGCATGTTAACTATAAAGAACATGCGCATTATACATGGAATTTGGTAGTTAAGCAACCCCCAATGCGTACCAGTATATATAGTATAATATAACTTAAGGATGGCAAAATTTAAGGAGAGAATAAGGGCAAGAGAGTTAAGGAGGGAAGGTAGAAGCATTAAAGAAATAGCCAGATTGTTAAATGTTTCTCCGGATTCTGTTAGTCGTTGGTGTAAAGAAGTAAAACTATCAAAAGGTCAAATAAGAGAGTTAGAGAGACGTTGGAAAGATCCAAACTATGGAAAGAGATTAGAGAATTCTTTAAGACAACAAAAGAAGAGAATATTAAAAACAGAAAAATTGAAGAAGGCGGGTGTAAAAGAGATAGGCAATTTATCTAAAAGAGAACTATTCTTAGTCGGGGCTTCTTTGTACTGGGCAGAAGGATTCAAAAAAGATAGTCAAGTCGGGTTTGCCAACTCTAGTCCCGAGATGATGAATCTATTTCTCAGATGGCTTTATGAGTGCTTTGGTTATAATACTAACGATCTAATGCTAAGGGTAACGGTAAACGTAAGTCATAAATATAGGATCGACGAAATTCAGAATTACTGGTCAGAAATTACAAAGATTCCTCTGGATAACTTTCAGAAACCCTTTTATCAAAATTTTAAGTGGAAGAAAATTTACGAGAACCCAAATGAATACTACGGTATATTAAGAATAAAGGTTCGCAAAAGCACTGATTTTTTAAGGAAAATACATGGATATATAGAAGGTTTGAAATTACAATCTCAAATAAGGTAAAATACAAGGCAAGCCAGGGTAGCTCAGTGGTTAGAGCATCGCATTCATAACGCGGGGGTCGTGGGTTCAAATCCCACCCCTGGCACTTTCTGTTTTTTCTGCCTTCAATTTATTGACTGTGGCAAACTCTATTGAAAGATTAATTTGGGATGTCAGGAGAGAGAGGGGTGAGACAAGTGAACAAAAGGTAGCTTTTGCCCTTTCTTTTCTTTTTGAAGAGGGTCGTATAGACGGTTTTGAAAGAAGCGTGGAGTTAGACAGGCGAGGTGTTGATTTTTTGGTGAAAGACGGCTCCAAAAATTACAAGATTTCTGTAAAAAGTTCTCAAGGTGGAGTAAAGTGGGAGATGCGAGAACATCCTGAAAGGGTAAGAAAGGGAGATTTAATTTTTGTTGTTCCAGGTGCTGATGAAAGTGTAGAAGATTTAGCCGCAAGAATTCTTAGAATTATAAATGATTTTGAGGAAAGAATGCACCAGAGATAATCTTCTTTATAAAGCCTTACAAATAGGATAAAATCAAGTTATGAAACGTGTTTTTTCAGGTTCAAGACCGACGGGGAAGCTTCATCTTGGTAATTACTTGGGTGGGGTTAAAGGTTATTTGGAGCTTGCTAGAAACCCACAATTTGAGACTATTTATATGGTGATGGATTTGCATGCTGTTACCACTCCTTTTGATAGAAATAGCTTGGCGCAAAATACAAAAGATGTGATTTTGGATTACTTAGCCTCGGGCCTTGATCCTGAAAAATCAATAATTACTGTCCAATCGCTTGTTCCTGAGCACACTTATCTTGCTCACTTGATATCATCCACAGTAACAGTGGCCCGTATGCTTCACTTGCCGACTTACAAAGAAAAAATAAAACAGTATCCAAAAGAAGCAACTATGGCTCTTTTGAATTACCCAGTTCTTATGGCGGCTGATATCTTAGCTTACAAGGCGGATCTAGTTCCAGTGGGAGTTGATCAAGAGCCACATCTTGAGGTAGCCCGTGAGATAGCAAGAAAAATGAACGAGAAGTATGGCACTAATTTTCCTGAACCAAAAAGATTTGCAACCAAGGGTGAGTACATTCCTTCTTTGACAGGGGAGGGAAAGATGAGTAAATCAGTTGAGGGTAGTTACATTAATTTAACTGATTCACTTGAAGAAATAAGGGCAAAATTGGCTCGAGTTCCAACTGATAGTGGTAGTGGTACCACTGTGCCTCAAGAAGGCGGAGTATTTACCCTTTTGCTTTTCTCTGGTCTTTTTCTTGGCGATGACGCTCAAAAAGAGCTTGAAGCACAATATACATCATCTGGTATTAGGTACAAAGAACTAAAAGATAGGCTGGCTAGCGCTATTTTTGAAGAATTAAAGCCGATTCAGGAAAGAAGAAAAGAGATAGAATCAAGAAAAGGCTATCTTGAAGATGTAATTTTGGATGGAGCAAAGAAGGCAAGAAAAATAGCCTCCCAGATATTGGAGGAGACAAGAGAAAAAATGGGATTTATAAGATTGGTAGAAAGTAGAACGTAGTAAGTATAAAGCAAATAAATAGTTAAAAGTTCAAAGTGCAAAGTTAAAAGTTGGAATTTACTATTCTGTAATTTGAAAAATTGGATAATTGTAGAATTGTTTAGAATTTAGGATTTGGACCTTGTAATTTGGAGCTTGGAATTTGTTTGTAATTTGTATATTGGAATTTGTAATTTTATTCTATAATCCAAAATCTATAATCTAATCATAAAGTTTTGAATTTTAAGTTTTGAGTTATTTTTATGTTTATTTCTTTTGACCAATTTTCTCAGGTTGATATAAGAATTGGAACGGTGGTTAAGGCCGAGGTGCCTGAGTGGAGCCATTGGGTTATGAGACTTGAGGTTGATTTTGGAGAAGAAATTGGCAAAAAGACTTGTTTTTCAGGCATTATGAAGTTTTTTAAACCGGAAGAGCTTGTTGGTAGACAATTTCCTTTTGTTATTAACCTTGAACCTAAAAGAATAGGACCTGATAAAGAGTTGAGTGAATGTATGATGATAATGGCGGTTCCTTCAGAAGATGAAGACACTGCTCCTGTTCTTTTTTCTCTTTCAGAAAAAGTTGAAAACGGAACGAGAGTAAGGTGATAGCTGGGACTAGGGAGCTAGTCGGAGTTGGTCGAAGTTAGTCCTCGCTTACAGCGAGGCTGGTCAAAGCTGGTCGGAAGACAGTATCTAGTATCTTGTATTATGTATTATGGGAACAATGCATTTTCCTGCATAATACTTAATTCATAATACTAAATTCAGTGTTCCTAATTTGTTTGTGATTTGAAAAATTGGAAAATTGTAATTTGTTTAGGATTTAGAATTTGGAATTTGTATATTGTAATTTGTTTGTAATTTGGAACTTGGAATTTGGAATTTTGATTTTTACTCTTTGTTCTCTGTTCTAACCTGGTAGGTAAAAGGCAAGAGGTAAAAGAATTCGGATTTCAGCTATCAGCTGTCAGCTGTGGGAGTTAGTTGTTATCTTAATTCATAAATCCTAAATCATAAATCAAAATTCTGTAATCTAATTTTTGACTTTTGAGTTTTAAGTTTTGAGTTATACTTTTGACTTTTAATTTTTGAGTTAGCTCGTTTTTAAGTGTATAATTAGCTGCTTATGGAAAATTCTGAAAAAAATAAGCCTGTTATAAAAAAGAGAGTTGAATTTAAGATAAAAATCAATATCTGGAGGATTGCTTTGTTTTTCCTCTTTTTGACCTTTTTCCTGCCTTTTTTAGTTACTGTGTTTGACCTTCGCAGGACGGAGACCAATGTAGATATCTCTCAGGCCTTAAGTGATATCAAACAGGGTAAGGTAAAAGATGTCTTGGTCCAAAATGAAAGGTTAATCTTAAATTATGAGGATGGCTCTACGAAAACCTCAATCAAAGAGCCAACCGAAAGCTTTTCCGATCTTCTTTCAAAAGAAAAGATAGAGCCATCAAAGGTGAATTACAAAGTGGTTGATCAGTCTTTGTCAAAAAGCGTGATGGAAGTTTTGGCTGCTGTTTTACCAGTTGTCCTTTTTGCCGCTGTTTTTCTTTTTATCATCAGAGCTCAAAATAGAGCAGCTGGTGATATTTTTTCTTTTGGTAGATCAAGAGCTAAGGTTTTTGCTAAAGGCAAGCAAAGTGTTACTTTTGACGATGTTGCAGGGGTTGATGATGCCAAAAAAGAGCTTGAGGAGGTTGTTGATTTCTTGAAAAATCCAGGCAAATATCGCCGCATGGGCGCAAGAACGCCAAAAGGGGTGCTCTTGTTTGGTCCTTCAGGGGTGGGTAAGACTCTTTTGGCTCGTGCTGTTGCAGGTGAGGCTGGGGTGCCATTTTTCTCTATGGCCGGTTCCGAATTTATGGAGATGCTAGTTGGGGTTGGTGCCTCGCGAGTTCGTGATCTTTTTTCTCAAGCAAAAGCCGCTGCTCCTTCAATAATTTTCATTGACGAAATTGATGCCATTGGAAGGCAAAGAGGCAGAGGTTTTATCGGGGGGCATGATGAGCGTGAACAGACTTTAAATCAGATTTTGGTGGAAATGGATGGCTTTACTCCCAATGACAATGTGGTTGTTATTGCTGCAACCAACAGGGGTGATCTTCTTGATCCAGCACTTTTAAGACCAGGTCGTTTTGACAGGCGTGTTGTTCTTGATATGCCTGATAAGGAAGGAAGGGAAGCAATTCTTAAAATCCATGCCCGCGGCAAAAAGTTTGCCAAAAAAATTGATTGGGGCAAGATTGCCGATAGAACAGTGGGTTTCTCAGGAGCTGATCTTGAGAACATGCTTAACGAGGCTGCAATTTTAGCGGCAAGAGATAATAAGAAAGGAATTGATCTTGACGATATTGAAGAGGCAGCAACCAAGGTTAAACTAGGTCCTGCCAAGAGGAAGCTTCAAAGCGAGGAGGATAAAAAGATAACCGCGTATCATGAAGCAGGACATGCGATAGTTACACACTTTCTTCCCAAGATGGATCCTGTTGAGAGAATTTCAATTGTTGCCCGCGGTATGAGCCTTGGGCATACTTTAATTCCGCCTGCTTCAGATAGAACGCATGAGACAAAGTCAAGAATCTTAAACCAGATAACAGCAATGCTTGGAGGAAGGGCAGCCGAGGAGGTTGTTTTTAATGAAATGACATCAGGCGCAGCAAATGATATTGATAAGGCGACAGCTTTGGCTCGGGCGATGGTTGTTGAATTTGGGATGAGCGATCTTGGTCCTTTAAATCTTGGCCCACAATATGATGTTGATGAATTTGGCAAGACCCAGTGGTATGAGCCCTCAAACATCTCACCGGCTATGCAGGAAAAAGTTGACCTTGAGATAAAGAAAATTATTGACTCTTCTTATCGTCAAGCTGTTGCAATAGTTAAGAAAGAAAGGAAAAAGCTTGATGCTGTAGTCACAGCGCTTCTTAAGAAAGAAACGTTGACTCGCGACGAATTTGAAAAAATAGTTAATGGCAGGTGATAAAGACAAAAAACTTGTTTTGATAGATGGCCATGCTATCTTGCATCGTGCTTATCATGCGCTTCCTCCTTTAACCTCAAGAGTGGGCCAGGTTAATGCTGTTTATGGTTTTACCTCAATGCTCTTGAAAATTATCAGCGAATTAAAGCCAAGTTATATTGCAGTTTGCCTTGATAGGAAAGAAAAAACTTTTAGAAAAGAAATGTTTGAGGCTTATCAGGCACAGAGGCCTGAAGTTGATAAGGAATTGATCAGCCAAGTTGAGCTTACTAAAGAAGTAATTTCTGCTTTTGGCATAAAAATTTTCTCAGTAGCCGGATTTGAGGCTGACGATGTGATCGGGACTTTGGCCAAAAAGGCTGAAGGGAATAGTGAAATAGAAGAAGTGATTATTGTCACGGGTGATAGAGATATTTTGCAGCTTGTTGGAGGAAAGATAAGGGTTTATCTTTTGGTGAAAGGAATTAGTGAAGCGTCTCTTTTTGGTAAGGATGAGGTTGAGGCAAAGATGGGTGTTTTGCCTCATTTGATTGTTGACTATAAAGCTTTAGTGGGTGATGCTTCGGATAATTACAGTGGTGTTTCGGGTATTGGTCCTAAGACTGCTGTTAAATTGATTTGTGAGTTTGGCGGTTTTGAGGAAATCTATAAAAATCTTGACAAACTTCCACCAAAAACAAGAGAAATTTTAATTAAAGGTAAAGAAAGTGGAGAGCTTTCCTTCCGCTTGGCTAAAATTAGGACTGATGTTCCGCTTGAAGTTAGTTTTGATGATCTTAAAAAATGGCAGGTTGACTCTCAGAAAGTTTTTGATATTTTTGAAGAATTTGGCTTTAAGAGTTTGGCAAAAAGGGTAAAAGAGTTGGGTAAGACCATGGTGACTGAAAATCAAATGCAGCTATTTTAGTATCTAGTATTTAGTATTATGAATTATGGGGAAGATACACCTTTTTTCTGATCTTAATGCCTGGAAAGAAGCTTATGAGCTTGTAATTTTAGTTTATAAACTTACTGATAAATTTCCTGCTAAGGAAAATTATGCTCTGACTGGCCAGATGAGAAGATCTGCGGTGTCTATATCTAGCAATATTGCTGAAGGGTTTAGTAGAAGAGGCAAAAGAGAGAAGATTTTGTTTTATTCAACTTCTTTAGGTTCGCTTACCGAGCTTCAAAGTCAGGTATTGATAGCCAAGGGAGTTGGTTATCTGAGCGGGGAGGATGTAACTGCCATTAATGAGAGATTAACTGTTGTTCATAAGCTGATAAACGGTTTAATTAAAGGTGTTACAAAATTGCATAATACATAATACATGATTCATAATTCATTTAAAATTGCTTTAGTTCATGACTATATTAAAGAGTTTGGTGGGGCAGAGAGGGTTTTAAAGGTTTTGACTGAGATTTTTCCTGACGCGCCAATCTTTACTGCTTTTTGTGTTAAAAATTCAACGGCAGAAAAAGAGTTTCGAGGTAAGGAAATCAAGGAAAGCTTTCTTGCGCCTATTTTAAAGCTAGGCAAGCTTTATTCTCCTTTGCGTTTTTTGATTCCTACAATTTGGGGCAGTTTTGATCTGTCTTCTTATGATTTGGTGATTACTTCCTGCAGTTGGTATGTCACGCGTGGGTTTAAAACTGGAAAAAGGACAAAAGTTATAGCTTATTGTCATACTCCTCCGCGCTGGCTTTATGGGTATGAGACATCAGTCGGTTTTACCAAATACTGGCCGGTCAAAATTTATGCTTCAATTGTAGGGCATTTTATCAGGCTTTATGATTTTAAAACTGCCCAAGAAGTTGATTTTTGGATTGCCAATTCTAAAAATGTAGCCTCAAGAATTGAAAAGTTTTATAGAAAAAAATCGGTTGTAGTTTACCCTCCTGTTGAAGTTGAAAAAATTATAGATTACACATCTTCTTTCAAAAAAAAGGAAAATTATTATTTAATTGCTTCCCGCCTCGTGGGGGCAAAGGGGATAGAGGAGGCAATATCTATTTTTCAAAAGCTTGGCAAAAAACTTAAGATAGTGGGTGAGGCTCATGGTTTTTCTGATGTTGAATCAAAAGTAAAAGGCGGTAAGTCTAAAAACATAGAATTTTTAGGTAGAGTTTCAGATGAGGAGCTGTGGGAGCTATATGCAAGATCGAAGGCTTTTGTTGCTTTAGCGCGTGATGAAGATTTTGGAATGACAGTGGTTGAAGCGCAGGCCGCAGGAACGCCAGTTATTGCTTTTAACGGCGGCGGATTTAAAGAGTCAGTTATTGATAATGTGACAGGGGTTTTGATTGATGAAGTGAACGAGGCTTCAGTAAGAGAAGCAATTAAGAAGATCGAAAGAAAAAATTGGAATAAGGCGATTCTTCAAAAAAATGCGAGAAGATTTTCAAAGGAGAGATTTGTTAAAAAGATCAAGAAAATAGTTGGGAAGCTAGGCCAAAGCTAATCGGAAGCCAGTATTTAGTATTTTGTATTATGCAGAGAATACAGGTAGAAAGTAGAATGTAGTAAGTAGAAAGCAAATAAATAGTTAAAAGTTCAAAGTGCAAAGTTAAAAGAATTCGGATTTCAGCTGTCAGCCGTCAGCTATCAGATTTGAGCGCTATCTAATTCATAAATCTTAAATCCTAAATCTAGATTCTATGACTTATTTGTAATTTGGAATTTGCCTGCCCGCAATCGCTAAAGCGATAGCTTTTGCAGGCGGGGAATTTGTAATTTTATTCTATAATCCAAAATCTATAATCTAGTGTTTTGTGGTAAATTTCAGGTTAAGGAGGTAAAATAGGGGAAAATAAGCAAAACCTTAGTTGGCAAAAAAAATGAGCGACAACAATAACCAAGTTGCTGTAGATAAAACAGAGCTTGTCTGGCCCGGGAAGCGTAGGGAAGTTGAGCGAGTGGAGCTTCCGTTTCAGACGATTGAAACTATTAATCTTCCGCGTGGTAGGCGACAAGAATCTATCTTTGAAGCAATCCAAAAACAGCAATCTTTGATTTCTCAACCAGAACAACAAATTCTTAGATCAGAGGAAGGAGAATGGAAAAATCGACTTATTTGGGGTGACAATCTCTTGGTAATGGGTTCGCTTATTAAAGAATTTGCCGGGAAAATTAATCTCATCTACATTGACCCGCCATTTGCGACCGGCGATGATTTTTCCTTTACCGTAAACATCGGCGACCAAGCGGAAATTACCAAAGAGCCGTCCGCGCTGGAAGTAAAAGCATATCGCGACACGTGGGGCAAAGGCATGCAATCATACCTTCAAATGATGTATGACCGCCTTGTTTTAATGAAAGAGCTTTTGGCAGATAATGGTTCAATTTATGTGCATCTGGATTGGCATGTGGGGCATTATGTAAAAATTTTGATGGATGAAATTTTTGGGAGAGATAATTTTAGGAATGAGATTGTTTGGCGTTATGGAAAAATGGCAGCTTCATCTAAAAAGTTTTTGTCGAATCATGATGTAATACTTTTCTATACAAAGAGCTATAATTTCACTTTCAATCAGCAATTTATAGCGTTGGATAAGCCAATTAAAAGATTGGCTAGGACGGTGCGTGATGGGAAACTCGTAAATGTTAAAGATGAAAAAGGTAATTTAGTATATGTCGAAAAGAGTGACAGAATAGTTGACGATGTCTGGGATGATATTTCTACGGTTATGCATGCCAGCCCTCAATTTCTTAATTTTCCAACACAAAAACCACAGCTACTACTAGAGCGAATAATCAAAACTTCAAGTAATGAAGGCGATTTAGTAGCTGATTTTTTCTGCGGCTCCGGTACTACTGGAGTTGTAGCAGAAAAACTTGGCAGGCGGTGGATTATGTGCGATTTGGGGCGATTTGCCATCCACACTACTCGCAAGCGGCTTTTGGATATGGGAGCAAAGCCGTTTGTGGTGCAAAATCTTGGCAAATACGAGCGCCACCGCTGGGTGCAACTTAATGGCAGATACAAAGATTACATCAAGTTTATTTTGGAGCTTTATCATGCTGAACCAGTAGAAGGATTTACAAATTTACATGGCAAAAAAGGAAGTAGTTTTGTTCGCGTGGGAAGTGTTGATGCGCCGGTAACCCTTTCTGAAATCCGTGAAGCCTTGGAAGAATGTAAAGAAAATAACATCAGAAAATTAGATGTGCTTGGTTGGGAATGGGAAATGGGTTTACATGATTTGGTAAAAGAGGAAGCAGAAAAATATGGGGTAAAACTTGTGACCCTGCAAATACCGCGAGAGGTTATGGATATTTCTCCGGCGGAAGCAAAAAAACACGACATTCAATTTTTTGAACTTGCTTATTTAGAAGTTGAGCCAAAAGTTGAAGGTAGGCACGTAACAATTACACTCAAAGATTTTATCATCCCTAATCCTGAATTATTGCCAGAAGAAATAAAAGGCAAGGTAAAAAGTTGGAGCGATTTTATTGATTATTGGGCAGTGGACTGGATGTTTAATCAGCATGAGGAAGTGACCGAAGAAGATGATACTTTCCATAATATGAACCAGCACTACCGCACCCGCAAAGAGCCGAAACTGGAACTTTCAATGGGTTACGAATACAAGAATGCCGGAAAATACAATGTGTTAGTAAAAGTAATAGATATATTTGGAAATGACACCACCAAGCTTATACAAATTAAAGTTTAGTCAAAGTCATTGCCTGCCCCGTAGTCAGCTTTGCTGTACTACTGGGGATATCTTTGGCAATGACACGACGAAATTAATTGAAGTTAAGGTTAAATAATCTATGTCAGACACGACAACAAAACCATATAGAGGTTCGGAGTGGAAGAAGTGGGATTTACAAATCCACACTTATCTCGATCCTAACTGGAAGTGGCCTTCTGGATACCCAAATGGGAACGATCGACAGCAAGAGCGTATTGCCAAGTTTGAGAACGACTTTATACGGCATTGCATTGAAAATCGAATTGAAGGCGTAGCCATAACCGACCACAATGCTGGCGACGCTATAGATGGCTTATTGGTAAAAAATAGAGAACTTGGAAACAAAGTCACTATCTTGCCCGGGGTAGAAGTTGCAAGCGACGGAGGTACACACCTACTTATAATTTTTGACCCTTCATCTTTTATTAGAAAAAATCGTTGGAATACATGGCGAGAAACAGTAGACCATTTCTTAACCGCAATTTTTACAGACAACCCCCGATTTGAGGAACAGAACGGAAGAAATACTCCACTCAATCCTGCTTCATCTATTGACCAAATTATCAAGAAAGCAAAAGAGTATTCTGCGATTGTGATTTTTCCTCATGTTTTTTCGCAAGGAACAGGTTTGTTTAGTTGTGACTCACGAACTCGCAAAAGGGTTTTGAAAACCTGCAATATTCTGGATATCGCTTGTGTGCAAAGAGACATACAAAAGAAAACAGATGAAGCGAACCGAAAACTTACCGGACAAGGTTTCGATTCTAATGATTTTGCTTTTATAAACACTTCTGACTCCCGCAGAATTGAGGATGTCGGTTCAAAGTTCACTTGGATAAAAGCAGATGCTACTTTTGAGGGACTGCGACAAATTATCCACGAACCAAAGACACGTGTCAGTATACAAGAAAATCCTCCTTTGTATTTACACCCGCAAATTATTTCTGCAAAGTTACTCAATGCAAGTAGTTATCAATCCAAGAAAAGCGATTTTCCACCGATTACGCTAACCAAGGAAATATTTTTTAGTCCAAACTTAACTACAATTATTGGCCCGAGAGCGGCTGGAAAAACTGTTTTAGTTGAGCTTATCGGTTATGTAGCGAATAGGTTTTCAACGGATAAAAGAGACAAGAAACTCCCATTGGTGGAATTTTTAAGTAAAGAGTTTTCTGACATTGAAATAGAGGTAACTTTTCAGAGTGGCGCCGAAGAAGTTACCACACTGAAACGTCCGGTGAAGGAATGGAACGACCCTTTTTACACTTCGCCTTTCAAAATTGAGTATTGGGCGCAGGGCGAAATCGAGAGAATAGCAAATAGTTCTAATCAAATATCTGATTATATTGAGCAAAATTGGCTTAATTCTGATTTCCTCACCAAAACAAAAAGGGAAATAGAAACTTTGCAGAAAGAGATGAAATCTTTGAGAGGTAACTACTCTAACAAACTACAAATAGAGATTGAGAAGAAAAAACTTGAAGCCGAGCGTAAACAAATTGAGGCGTACTTCAACAAATTGAAGGCAGAAGAATACAAGCAGATTACTGGAAAGATAAAGGAGAACAGGGTAAAGCGTCAGATGATTGAGGGCTTAGTTCAGGACATTAAGAACCAAGCTGCCCTTCTTAAAAATCTTGCGGTACAGGTTAGGTTTTTCAGCACGGTTGATAAAGACAAGGTTTTGGAGCTTTTTAGTGCACGGGATCCGTTGAGAAAAAAGATTGAAGGATTTTATCAACTTAAGGAAACACAACTGGATGCCATCGTTACTGATTTGGAAACGACAGCGAAAGCAATTGAGGACTCGGATGTTAAAAAATCACTTGATAAAGAAAACACGGAACTTATCAAGCAGTTTACTGATTACTGTAAAACTAACGGCATTATGATTAGTAAGGGAGAGGTAGAAAAGCGAAATGATAGGATTAAATTCATTGACCAGCAAGTATCCAAACTAGAAAGCCAACTCCAAAAATTTGAAGGTGATCAAAAACGACACGGGCAACTTGCTGCTGAATTGAGCACAAAACTAAAACTCTGGGAAAAAGAAAATAATAAACTCATCAATGGATTCAACAGACAATTTGGGAACACGCAAATTTCCGCCTTTTGGAATAATCCAGCGAGTGAGATTGCTGGCTGGATAAAAGCGCAATTTCTAGATTCAAACTCGAATCTGAAAGGATTAATTGAAAAAAACTTTAAGACAAAATCACCGGTGCGAGAAGATTATCTTGCGGATATCATAGATGAATTGGTTGATAAGTATGGTGATAAAGCGCGAGAAGAAATTGCTTCTATTCTTAAACAAAACAAAGCGCCAAAACTACAAGATAGTAGTGGAAAAACGGAAACTATACGCTGGTTTTTTGAAGATGAGAATACAAAGCCTATTCGGGAAGATATTATTATGAGGCTAAATGAGTATGCTGAAACGGGCAACAATTATATCAAATACGGAAATAAGGTGCTCGGCAAGGACAGTATGTCTTTTGGTGAACGGTGTGGGACACTTGTTGAACTTATACTGCTGTCCGGCGACCATCCATTAATTATTGACCAGCCAGAAGATCACTTGGACGCAAAATTCGTGGCGGAAAGAGTCGTTACTTTAATTCGGGAACAGAAGCCTAATAGACAAATTATTATCTGTACGCACAATGCAAATATAGTCGTATTGGGTGATTCGGAATTAGTAACTGCGTTAGCGGTAAGTAGTCGAGACAAAGTAAGTATCGAACAAGGTTCTCTGGAAAATATCCAGATGAAAAAAACAATTTTTGATGTTTTGGAAGGTGGCGAAAGTGCCTTTAAGAAACGTGAGCAAAAATATGGCGAAGCAATCAGCTAAACAACAATCGGCATTGCCTCTTGTCCGCGCGTTGCAGCCGGTGGTGGCGGCGTGGCGCGAGGGTGGATACAAAGAAGGCACGAGTGAGACAACTCGGCGGCTTTTGGAGTGGTGGTTTTGGGAAGACCACGAATTTGCCGACGGAAAACCTTTTGCTTTTTGGCAAGCGCAAAGAAAAGCGATTGAAAATTTGATTTATTGCTACGAAGTTTTAGAAACGCGCAGTTTGTATCAGTTAGCGCAACGGCTTGATGCAAGGATCCCAGTTGATCCCAGTTCAGATAAATGGGCAAAATACGCTTTCAAAATGGCAACAGGTTCAGGCAAAACAATGGTGATGGCAATGGCAATTGTTTGGTCATATTTTAATGCGATAAAAGAAAAGCGAGACGATTTTACAAAAAATTTTGTGCTTATTGCGCCAAACTTAATTGTGCTTGATCGTTTAATGGGTGATTCAAAAAATCCAGAATTTTTTGAAGGTGGGATTTTTAAGAAATTTCCTTTTATTCCACCAGAATGGTCATCAGATTTTCAGCTTGATGTCATCGGGCCTGACGAGGAGCGGGAAAGCACTAAACCTGCGACACTTTATCTTTTAAACTGGCAAAAATTTGTTGAGCGAGAAAACGGTGAAACAGAAAATCCAGTGCAGGATATTTTGGGCCCAAAACCGCCGAGCGAAATTGCTGTTTCTTTGGCAAAACTCAAAGACAGATTGTCTCGTCTTTCAAATGTGATGGTAATAAATGATGAAGCGCATCGCGTTTGGAGTGAAGAGCTGGTTTGGTACAAAGCGATTGAAAATATGTACAATACTGCAGGTCTTATGTGCCAACTTGATTTTTCGGCAACACCAAAAGACCAACAAGGAAATTTATTTACTCATATTATTACTGATTATGATTTGGGAAGTGCAATTGAAGATAATATTGTCAAGCGCCCCAAAATCGCCGAGCTTGAAAACGTGCCAGAAATTGAAAGTAAAAAAGCATCTGAAAAATATCGTGTTCAAATTGATGCAGGTATTAAGCAGTGGAAAATAATGAGAAAAGCGCTTGCTCCAACAGGCAAAAAGCCGGTAATATTTTTTGTTACAGAAGATAATAAAGCCGCTGATGAAGTTGCTGAATATCTGCAGACGTTTCCTGAATTTAGCGGAGACAAAACTTTAACTATTCATTCCAGTAGAGCAAAAGATCAGATTGCTGAAAAAGATTTAGCAAAAGCCCGAAAAGCGGCTCGTGAGATTGACTTGCCAAATAATCCTCATAATGCAATTGTTTCAGTTTTGATGCTTCGTGAGGGTTGGGATGTAAAAAATGTAGTTGTGGTTGTGCCTTTGCGGTCTTTTAGCGCTAAAGCAAAAATTTTTCCAGAGCAGACACTTGGTAGAGGTTTGCGCAAAATGTGGCCGGAGCAAAAAGATTTAATAGAGGAATTAATTGTTATAGAGCATCCCGAGTTCCATAATTTAATTGAGCAGGCTCTTGCTGAACAAGGAGTAAAAATTGAATTTACAAAAATTGATGAAGCATATACACCACCAATTATCATTCAAGTTGAAAAGGGTAAGGAAAAGTTTGATATAGAAGTGCCAATGCTTTCCGGCGGACTGACACATTCTGTAAAAGGAATTGAGAAATTACAAGCAAGTGCTTTAGAAAAGGGTTTATTTGATTACGACTCTTTGCAGGCGCGAGATGTTGTGATGCGTAAGGTGGATATGCTCACAAAGAAAGAGGAGGGAAAAGAAATATTAGAATTTCCCTATGCTGATAATCCCCAGATTTATATTGCAAGTATTGCTAATGCAGTTTTGCGGTTTGCGCGAATACCAGGACATTTTGATAAAATTGCCCCAATTGTTAAGGAATACATTGAAAAATATCTTTTTGAGAGAGAAGTTAATGTTGAAAGTCTTGAGACATTAAAAAAACTTAATCATCCAAAAGTACGCAGCGCAATAGTTTCTGTTCTTGTCGATGCCATAAACAATTTGACAGTAGTCTCAGAAGAGATGAAGCTTGAAAATCGAAGGTCGTGTGCATCAGAAATTAAACCTTTTCCGTGGACAAAAGTTGCTGTAGTAGCGCAAAAGTGCATATTGAATTTTGTACCAGTTGATAATGATTTTGAAGCGAAGTTTGTGAGATTTCTTGATGGAGCAAATGATGTTGATGCTTTTATTAAGAACGAAACACGAACAATCAATCTTAAGATTCCGTATATTGCCAAGGACGGATTTTTGCGTCGCTACATTCCCGATTTTATCGTTAAAACGAAAAATGCAACAGCAATTGTAGAAACAAAGGGACGTGAGGACGTTGACGTGGCGGCGAAGGATTTGCAAGGTAAAAGATGGTGTGAGGAGCTTGGCAAGCGAACTGGAACAAGATGGATGTTCTTGCGCATTGACCAAAAGGAATTTGAAAAAGCGAGGTATAACAAGTTTGCAGAATTGATAATCTGACTTTACCCACCGCCGACTTTTCCGCCTTGCGCCAATCCATACTAGCGCAAGCATTTAATCAAAGTAAAGAATTCTGATGTTTCATTCGTTGTAATTTATAGTTTTATTCGTTAAAGTTTTTTCTAAAGTTCTATTGAACGATTAACTTTTGTTATGTTTTGTCATTAATCGGGTGATTGTAGTTTGTCTATTGTTTGGAATTTGTAATTTCATTCGATAATCTATAATCCAAATTCTATAATCAGAGTTTTGGGTTTGGTATAATACTCTTATGCCGGAACTTCCTGAGGTAGAAGCGGTTCGAGTCAAGCTTTCAGATTTTCTTTCAGGCCATAGGATTGAAAGCGTTGAAATTCGAAATAGTAAAACTTTTATTGGTGACTTTAAGGAAGTAATTGGGGCAAAATTTTTGAGCTTCCGTCGTTTTGGCAAGGTTTTGGTTCTTGATCTTGATAATAATTATTCTCTTTTAGTTCATCTTAAGCTAACAGGACAACTTATTTATCGTGGCCCAAAACTTCCTAATCCGCCACCTCTTTCTAAAAAGGTAATAGGGGGTATCCCTGGCCCTCACACTCTTGTTATTTTCAACCTTGATAGAAACGGCAAACTTTACTACAACGATATTAGAAAGTTTGGCTGGATTAAACTTGAGGAAACAGATAAAGTGGGGGAGGAAAAATTTATAAAAGCCCTTGGACTTGAGCCACCTGTCTTTGAAAATCAAAGTGGCGAAGTTTTGTCTTTGGCTTCTTTTGCTCAAATTTTGTCAAAGACAACGCGACCTATAAAAATTGTTCTTATGGATCAAAATAAAATTGCAGGAGTTGGCAACATTTATGCCAACGATGCTTTATGGCTTGCGGGAATTGACCCCAGGAGGCCTTCTAACTCTCTTAGCTCAAAAGAAGTAGAAAAGTTGTTCAAAAGTATGATAGAAGCCCTTAAAGAAGGTATAAAAAGAGGTGGTTCAAGTGAGAACACTTTTGTGACGCCAGAGGGTGTTGAAGGGGAGTATCAGGATTTTACCCTTGTTTACGGTCGAGATAAAGAGAAATGCAAAAGGTGTGGTGCGGAAATTAAAAAGATTCAACTTTCAGGTCGTGGAACATATTTTTGCCCTCATTGTCAGAAATAAATTATGGATATTTTAAAAGAGAAAATCATTTTAGTTTTCCGCAAGTCAAAAACATTATTTAGAAAAAGGCGAAAGTGGTTTTTGGCAATTTTTGTTTTTTTAGCCTTAGGGTGGTTGAGCGGTTTTGGAGTAGGCTGGTGGTGGTCTCATGGTCGTCTTTCTAAATTTCCTGAGACGAGTTCCGACACTCGTCTTTTGATTTTGTCTCCTCATCCTGATGATGAGATCTTAATAGCTGGTGGTTTAATTCAAAGAATCATTAGAAATGGCGGTAATGTAAAAGTTGTTTATTTAACTACAGGGGATTCAAGTGTTTTTAGTTTAATTAAGAGTGACAAGAGTCTAAGGCTTACTCCTGGTCAGTTTGTAGATTTGGCCAATCGTCGTCATGATGAAGCCTTGTCCACAACTAAGGTTTTAGGTCTTAATGAGAGTGATTTGTTTTTCTTAGGGTTTCCAGATCAGGGTTTAAGAGAGGTTTTAGCAAGAGAAAAAGGAGACCCGCGTGGCCCTGTTGTTTCAAGAGCAACCAAGCTTGATCATGTTGCTTACAGCTGGGCTTACAAGGATGGACAGGAGTATTATGTAGACAATCTTGAAGCTGATTTGATTGAGATTTGCAACTCCTTTAAACCGAATTTAGTAATTACCACCCATCCTATGGACACCCATCCTGATCACAAAGCTGCTTCTGAGATAGCTGAGATGTTAAAAAACAGACTTAGTTTCAAATTTGATTTATATTTAGCACTGGTTCATTATCGGGATTATCCTCCGCATGGATTTATCTATCCGCCCAAAAAGCTTTTTAATGATCGCTGGCTTAGCTTTGAGTTAACGGAGGTTGAGATGAAAAATAAAATGGAGTCTTTGGACAAGTATTCCTCTCAAGTTGGTGGTTATGACAAGATTTGGTATCTACGTTTTGTAGCGCCAAACGAGATCTTTGAGAGGTATGAATCTCTCTTTTAAAAAAGATGAAATGAGTGTTTACACTATGTGATGCATTGATTACTAGCTTTTTGACAAAATGATTGAGAAATTATATTTAGACCAATTCAGAAATTTTAGGAAAAAAAGGATTGATTTCTCTCCCTTAATTAATGTTATTGTTGGGCCTAATGCTTCGGGAAAAACTAATATTCTTGAATCTCTCTTTCTGCTTTCAACAGGCAAAAGCTTTAAAGCTCGTCTTGAAGAGGAGATGGTCAATTATTCCTCCGAAATGGCAAGGGTTATTGGAGTTTTGGGGGTAGAGGCCCACGATAAAAAACTTTTGGAAAGTGAGTCTTCAGGTGAAGAATCTGAAAAGACTAGGCTTGAAGTTATCTTGACTCGAGGCGAATTAAATATCGAGAGTTCTTTCCCTCAGAAAGTGCCAAGGAAGAAACTTTTGGTTAATCAAATCTCAAGGCGCCTTATTGATTTTGCCGGGATACTTAAAGTTGTTCTTTTTGCACCTCAGGATTTAGATCTTGTGACGCAGTCGCCAAACTTAAGGCGCAGATTTTTGGACACTGTTTTGTCGCAGGTTGATAGGGAGTATAGAAGGTCAATTCTTTCTTATGAGAAAGGGTTAAGGCAAAGAAATAGGTTGCTTTTGAAGATTCGCGAAGAGGGGTTGTCACGAAGCCAGCTTTTGTTTTGGGACAAGCTTTTGATCAAAAATGGAGACTATATCAGTCGGGCGCGGGAAGAATTTATTAGTTTTGTAAATACCATTCAATTTGAAGAGCCTCTGTCTGATTTTGAGATAGAGTATGACAAAAGCGCAATAAGCGAGGCAAGGCTTGAACAATATGCTGAAGAGGAAGTAATGGCGGCGACTACCTTGGTGGGACCGCATAGAGACGACTTTATTTTTAAAAGCAAATCAAAAGGTGGACGCGATATTGCTCTTTTTGGTAGCCGAGGTGAACAGAGAATGGCGGTTTTATGGCTTAAGATTGCTGAATATTCTTTTATTGAAACAAAGACAAAAGATAAACCTGTTTTTTTGCTTGATGATATTTTTTCTGAGCTTGACCACAAGAACAGACTTATTGTTTTTGATTTTTTGAAAGGAGACAACAGCTTTTCGTTGGTTAAGGTTGGTCAGTCTATAATTACAACTGCGGACGAGCATTACCTGGAAGAACTAGAAAAAGTAGAAAAAATTAGACTCTAGGTAATATAATATACTTATTGTGACAGAAAGAAGAGGAGAAAGAACCAGCTTTGATCCTTCGAAAGAATACTACAGTCCGTACAGACCACCCGGTAAACCACCTGTTGGTTTTAAGTGGGAATGTACGTGGAGACATCCTGATAAGAGTTATCCTGAGAGGTGGAAGCTAGTTCCTGTAGTGGATTCTGAGCAATCTTCCCGTCCAAATAACCCCTATGGTGTAGATCCTGAAAAAATGGCGAAAGATTGGGGCAGAGCAACTTCTAGAAAAGGCAGACCCCCGATAGGTGGTGCTCAGGACGATTAATTTTTTGTCTCTTTTTCTGCTAACTTACTCAGATTGTAGGTTACAATAACAGCCAGAAAAGTTATTGTTATTGCGTAAATTATTAAAGATATTAGTCCTGATTCTTTACCAAAGAGCGGCCTGATGTAATTATTTACAGTTTCTTTGATTACCTCGTTCCAGGCGAGGGCGGCAACAAGACCAAAACCTGAAGTTGCTAAATCCAGAGTCTTTTTAACAAATTGCCTTCTGACAGCATATGCTTCTTGGATAGCTTTTTTAATTGCTTCCTGTTTTTTAACCTCTTTTTCGTATATTTTGTCTTTTGCCATAGTTTTATTTTAGCAAAATTATTACCGCATTTCTTGCAGAAAAAATGTTATAATCAAACTATGTACCAGCCTAAATACACAATTACCAATAAGATTCTTACTAACATTGGCAAGATTGAAGCGGCAAAAGAGGTAATTGAGAATGCTCCTTTAGTTCCTTCTTTTGAGAAGCAGTTTCAGTCAGATGCTTTTGTAAGAACTGTTCACCATGGCACCCATATTGAAGGCAATGATCTTTCACTTCTTCAGACAAGAAAGGTTTTGGAGGGGGAGGCAATAGTTGCCAAACACAGAGATATTCAAGAGGTAATAAATTACAGAAATGTGGTTGAACTTTTGGAGGAACTTGCTTTCAAAAAGGGTGGGTATGAAATTGAGATGATAACTGAAATTCATCGTCTGACTACTGACAAATTGGTGAGTGATGAGGAAAAAGGAGTTTTCCGCAAAGTGCAGGTGGTTGTTAAAAATGAAGAGACGGGAGAAGCAATTCTTAAGCCCCCTGCTTTTGTAGAGGTGCCGCACTTAATTGGGAAGTTGATGGAGTTTTTGAATAGTGATCTTGCTAAAGAGATTCATCCTGTTCTTTTGGCTGGCATTACTCATTATTTTTTGGTTGCTGTTCACCCTTTTGTTGAGGGAAATGGGAGGACTGCCCGCGCCTTTTCTACCCTGGTTTTAATTAAAAGCGGCTATGATATTAAGCGTTTCTTTTCTCTTGAAGAACATTTTGACAGTGATCCTCTAGCATATTACCAAGCCCTAGCTGAAGTTGATAAACAAGCAGTTGATGTAAGAGAGCGAGATCTAACATCTTGGCTTGAATATTTTACAGGAGTTGTTGCAATTGAGCTTGAGAAAGTAAAAGAAAAGGTTCGTCGTATTTCGCTTGATACAAGGTTTAAGCTCAAAGTAGGAACACAAGTAGCTTTGACGGAGCGCCAGATGAGGTTGATTGAGTATATTTCGGATCGTGGAGGTGCTGGAATGAAGGAATTAAGGAATGTTTTGAAGATGGTTTCAGAGGATACAATCTTGAGAGACTTAAGAGTTTTGCTTGAGAAGGGTATAATCAAAAAGGAAGGATCGACTAAAGCATCAAGATATGTAATTGCTGGAAAATAATTAAATGTCAGCACAGGATCCACAGTTTTTATATATGATTTTGGTTTTACCAACTCTTTTTGGCTTGACTTTGGTGGGTGAGGGAATAAACAAGGTTATGAATAGTGAGAGGGGTAGTTATTTAAGCCTTATCTTTGGGATTTTATTTATAGGGGTTGTGATTTTTGCTTACTTTTTCTTCTCTTCAATGCTCTCAAAAACTTGATAAATAGGCGAAGTTGGTCGGAAGGTTGTATTTATATCTTGTATTATGCAGGGAATACAAGTAGAAAGCAGAACGTAGTAAGTAGAAAGCAAAATTAATAAATAGTTAAAAGTTGTGTATTATCCTTTCTACTTTATACTTACTACTTTCTACTAATTTTAAGTTTTGACTTTTAAGTTTTAAGTTAGGTTGTACTTTGGATTTTGGGATTTGGAATTTTATTCTATAATCTATTTTCCCCTTATCTCTTTTCCCCAGATTTAGTATAATTTGTTGATGAGATTTTCTGAGTTTTCTTTATATCTTGAAAAACTTGAGAAGACTTCTTCAAGGATAGAGATAACAAAAATACTGGCCGATTTAATTAAGAAGGCCGAATCTTCTGAGATTGATAAGATTTGCTATCTTGTCTTAGGCTCCTTGCGTCCAAAATACGAAGGCTTGGTTTTTAATCTAGCAGAGAAGATGGTGATAGAAGCAATTGCCATTGCCTATGATACTCAAAAAGAGGATGTCGTATCTTTATTTAAGGAAAAAGGAGATTTGGGAGATGTAGCTTTATTTCTTTCAGGGAAGAAAGGAATAAAAGGCGATTTATCTGTTGAAAAAGCTTATAATCTTTTAGTTGAAATTGCTCGTGACGAAGGGGAAGGAAGCCAAGAAAGAAAAATCAATAAATTATCTGAAATTCTGTTATCTTTGGGGGGCGATTCTGCTAAGTTTGTTATCAGAATAGTTTTGGGAAAATTAAGGCTTGGTTTTTCTGATAAAACTATTCTTGACGCTTTGTCTTGGTTTGAGGCAAATGACAAATCTTTAAAGCCACTTCTTGAGAAAGCTTATTCTGTTTTACCCGATGTTGGACTTCTTTCACTTCAGGTTAAAAAACTTGGTGTTAAAGGAGCTTCAGAATCTATTTCTCCTCAAGTTGGAGTTCCTGTTTTACCAATGCTTGCTCAAAGGCTTAAAGATCCTCGTGAGATGATTCAAAAAATGAAAAAAGTTGGGGTTGAGCCTAAAATTGATGGTTTACGGATTCAAATTCATCTTCTAAAAGGTAAGAATGGTTTTGTCAAAGCCTATACTCGCAATTTGAATGAGGTTTCCTGGATGTTTCCCGAGCTTAATAAAATTGGGGATTCTATCAAATCTCAAGCAGTTATTTTAGATAGTGAGGCAGTTGGGGTAGATGAAAAAAGGAAAAAACTGGCAGACTTTCAGACTACAATGACAAGAAGAAGAAAGCATGAGATAGAAACCTACAGTTCATCTGTCCCTATTAAGTTTTTTGTTTTTGATATCTTGCTTGATGGTAATGAAAACTTGATGAATCTTGCTTTTGACAGAAGAAAAGAAAGACTCAAGAAAGTGGTTTTTGATAGCGAAGTAGTAAAAGTTGTTGATTATCAGGAAACCGACAGCGCTGATGAGATAGCAAGGTTGTTTAAAGAGAATATCAAGAAAGGTTTTGAGGGGATAATGCTTAAAAAAATAGACAGTCATTATGTTCCAGGTAGAACCGGTTGGCGATGGGTGAAAATGAAAGAAGGGGAGGAAAGCGAGGGTAAGTTGGCAGATACTGTAGATGGGGTGATTATGGGTTATTATCTTGGCAAGGGCAAAAGGACCAAGTTTGGTGTTGGTGGCTTTTTGGTGGGGATTGTTGACAAGGACAAAATCAAGTCTTTAACAAAATTAGGGACAGGTTTAACTGACGATGAGTTTTATTTGCTCAAAGAAAAATTGAAAGGCCTTGAAGTTAAAGAGAAGCCGAAAGAATATGAAGAAGTTGATAAAACTTTGGTTCCTGATTTCTGGGTTAGACCTTCCTTGGTGGTTGAAATTGCAGCTGATGAGGTAACCAAAAGTCCGATTCATTCTTCAGGCTACGCATTGAGATTTCCTCGTTTGGTAAGACTAAGAGAAGATAAAGACGCTTTTTCTGCAACAAGTCTTTCTGAGATTAGAAATCTTTTATCTTTGAGGTGATCTATTCATGCGTCTTTTTACATGTTTAACAAAGAAAAGCTGAAAGGCCTAAGTAGTAGCGAAGCTGAAAGGCTTTTGATTGAGAATGGTCCCAATGTTTTGCCTGAGAGAAAACCGCCTTCTGATTTATCCATCTTTATCTCGCAAATTAAAAGTCCGCTTGTTTACGTCTTAATTTTTGCCGGTTTGATGACTTATTTTACTGGTCATACCTCAGACACCTTGATTATTTTGGCTGCTATCCTAATAAATTCTTTGCTTGGCTTCTTTCAGGAAAGAAAAGCTAGTAAAACCATACATGCCTTGAAAAAAATGGTTGCTTATAAATCAGAGGTTGTAAGGGATGGCAGGAGAATTACTATTGATTCTTCCCAAATTGTGATTGGTGATATTGTTTATCTTTTTGCCGGGGTTCGGGTTCCTGCTGATGGTGAATTAGTCGAAACCCAAAAGTTGTTTGTAGACGAGTCTTTGGTGACAGGGGAAAGTTATCCTGTTGGTAAGAAAGTTGGTAACAAGGTGTTTATGGGGACTAATGTTTATTCAGGAAATGGAATTATGAAAGTAACTGCTACGGGAGCCTTAAGTCAGATGGGGGATATAGCCTCCAGTTCTCAACAGATTTTTGAAGAGACTCCTTTAAGGCAGCAACTAGTTGCCTTTTCTAAAAAACTGGTACTTCTGATTACTCTTTTGGTCGGGATAGTTTTTTTGGTAAGTATTTTGAGGGGTTTTGATTTCCTTGAAGCCTTTATGGTTTCTATAGCCTTGGCTGTTTCAGCTGTCCCTGAAGGGTTGCTTATTTGTCTGACTGTGATTTTAGCTATTGGTATGTGGAGAATGGCAAAAAGGAAGGGGTTGGTTCGAAGACTTGTTTCAGCCGAGACTTTGGGGGGAGTAACAGTTGTTTGTCTTGATAAAACAGGAACTTTGACAGAGGGCCAATTGGAAGTCGTTGATTTTCTTGGTAATAAAAGAGAGATTGCTTACCAGATGATTGTAGCAAACGATTTAGATGACCCCATGTTGGTTTCAGCCTACAATTGGGCTTCTCGTGAACTGGAAGGTGTTAAAAATTTAGCAAAAAGGGTTGATACCCTGCCGTTTTCAACAGATTCAAGATTTTTTGCATGTTTAGTGGAGGATAAGAACAAAAGAAGGACTATCTATGTTAATGGGGCTCCTGAAATCTTGATTGAGGGGACTAGCCTTGAAAAGAATGAAAAGGAGAAAGTCAAAAAGAAGATTTCAGATTTAATTTTGAAAGGTGGTTTTAGAGCCTTGGGTCTAGCTAAAAAGAAGGTTTCTGGTTCTAAGGTTACTATCAAAAACAATGATGTTAGATCAAACCTAGAATGGGTTGGAACCCTTTTCTTTTCTGATCCTGTACGTTTGGGTGTAGCCGAATCTTTAGCCAAAATGGAAAAAGCGAATGTTAAATTGTTATTTATTACTGGCGATTATCCCCAAACGGCTATTTCTGTTCTTAATTCTTTGGGTATTAATTTAAGGGAAGATGAAATTATAATTGGTGATGATTTGGTGAAGATGTCTGATAATGTCTTGAAATCAAGAATAAAGAGTATAAAACTTTTTGCAAGAACAACACCTTCTTTAAAACTTAGAATAGTTAATGCCCTGAAAGCAAACGGAGAGGTTGTAGCAATGATTGGTGATGGTGTTAATGATGCCCCTGCTTTGAATAGAGCCGATATAGGTGTTGTTGTTGGTTCTGCTACAGATGTTGCCAAAGAAATCGCGGATTTGATTCTTCTTGATTCAAAATTTGAAACGATTGTTGCGGCAATTGAGGAGGGGAGGAATATTTTTAATAACTTAAGGAGGGTAATAGTATATCTTATGAGTACTGCTTTTAACGAAATAATTGCTGTTTTTGGTGCTTTCTTTTTAAATTTTCCTTTGCCTGTAACTGCTGCCCAGATACTGTGGATTAACCTTGTTTCTGATGGTTTTCCCAATTTATCTCTGACGGTTGAGCCGAAAGGTAAAGATTTAATGAAAGCACACCCCAAAGAGTTTTCGGGAGACTTATTTGCAAACTGGATGAAAGTTTTGGTTCTATTGGTTGGTTTTGTGTCGGGGGTAATAGCCCTCTTTCTTTTTGGCATGGCTTTAAATAGCGGTATGGATTTGACTACAGCCCGTTCGATTGCCTTTGTTAGCTTGGGTAGCAATTCTTTGATTTATGTCTTTTCTGTGAGAAAGCTTAAGGACAAGTTTCGATTTAACGATTTTTTATCTAACAAATGGCTTGTAATTGCTGTTTTTGTTGGTTTTTTTCTTCAGGTTTTACCTTTCTTATCACCTTCTCTAAGGGATTTCTTTAAAGTTTCCTTCTTTCCCGTTTTTTACTGGTTTTTCATTTTGGCAGGCTCTCTTTTTATGTTTTTGATGATTGAATTTTTTAAAATTTTTTTGCGCCGCTAGGTTTTTATTTTCCTTTTTTTGTTATATTATTAATTTATGCTTTTAGTCTTTTGGTTTTTAATTCTTGTAGTTTTTTCTATTCTTCTTATTAGGGCTGCTGATTTTGCGGTCTATTCTTTAAAGAAAATTAGCCTGAAGTTGAAGGTTAGTGTTTTTGTAGCTTCAGCAATTATAGTGGCTTTGGGAACAGGCCTCCCTGAAATAGTAGTTGCTATTACATCTGCACTTGAGGGAAGGCCTTCTCTTTCCTTGGGTAATGTCTTGGGTGCTAATATTGTCAATATTTCATTAGTTGTGGGTCTTTCAGCTTTTATTTTAGGAGGTGTTAACTTAAGAGTCCTTAATTTTAAACGGGAAGTTAGGTTTGTTTGGATTGCTGCTTTATTGCTGTTGCTTTTGATGTCTGATGGCGTGGTCTCAAGGGTTGATGGTTTAATTTTGATTTTTACTTATGCGGTTTACATAACCTTGTTTTTGAGTCAGGGGGAAAGCAAAGAAGAACATATTTCTTTTGGTAGACATTTTTTCAAACCCCATTTTGAAGTTGTTAATCATATGGATTTTAAGTTGGCTGAGGAATTGGTAAAGCTTTTTGTTTCGTTTGGTGTTCTGCTCTTCTCAGCCGAGATGATTGTCAAATCGGCTGTTAATTTAACATCATTTCTTAATTTTTCTGTTTTTGATGTCGGACTTATCTTTATTGCTGTCGGCATGACTTTGCCTGAACTTGCTTTTTCCATACGGTCTATTAAAGATCATCAACCATCTATGTTTCTTGGAACCATCTTTGGATCTCTTGTTGCAAATTGGACTTTAATAGTTGGAATTGCTGCTTCAATTTTTCCTATTTTTGTTGAGTCTTTCTTTAGTTATTTTAGCCCTTTGTTGTATTTTGCAATTATTTTCATTGTTTTTCGTTATTTTCTTAAGAGCAAGAATCGTATTGAGCGTTGGGAAGCGGCAGTTTTACTTTCTTTCTATATTATCTTCTTAATTATTGAATTTGCTTAGGAATTTGTGTTGACTAAACTTTCTTTTTCTGGGAAGATTAGAGAAAGGGGGTGAGTATTTTGGCAGAAGCAAAAGAAAAAACAGGCACGGGGCTTAAAAAAGAAACTTCAGCAGCTCTTTCTTATGTTTTGGGTTTTATAACGGGAATTATCTTTTTGATTATTGAGAAAGATCCTTTCGTCCGCTTTCATGCAATGCAGTCGATTGTTGTTTCTTTGGCCTTTTTTGTCCTTTCTTGGATTTTAGGAATAATCAGCGTGCTTTTAGGGTTGACTGTATTCTTGGCTTGGGTAGGGCCGCTTTTGAGCGGAGTTTTGATGATTGGCGGCTTTGTTCTCTGGCTACTTTTGATTTACAAAGCTTATCAAGGGGAAAAATGGCAAGTGCCTTATATTGGCAAATTTGTTGAGAGAATGGTCTAGTGATGAAAGAGGCCAAGCGGATGGTTGAAGAAATAAGGAGTTATTATGGTCTTGACTCTCCTTTAGTCTTTAAAGCGATGCTTAAAGTTCCCCGTGAGGAATTTGTTTTGCCTTCTTATCGCCATCTTGCCTACAGTGACTCAGCCTTGCCTATTGGGCATGGACAAACAATCTCGCAACCTTATACCGTAGCTTTTATGACTCATCTTGCCTTGGGTGGAAGATCTAAATCTCGCAATAAGGTTCTTGAAGTGGGAACAGGTAGCGGTTATCAAGCGGCGATTCTTTCCAAGCTTTTCAAAGAAGTTTATTCAATTGAAATTATAGGCGCTTTGGCAAAAGAGGCAAAAAAAAGAATAAAGAAACTTGGCTATAAAAATATTTTTATTAAAAAAGGCAATGGTAAATTTGGTTGGGAAGAGGCTGCTCCTTTTGATGCAATTTTGATAACAGCAGGCCTTGAAAATAAGATCCCCCAGCCTTTAAAAGATCAATTAAAAGTAGGGGGAAGGTTAGTCGTTCCTCTTGGAAAAGGAGAGGGTAAGAAGATGGTGAGACTCACTAAACTTAGGTCAGGTGAGTTTAGAAAAGAAAAGTTTGGTATTTTCTACTTTGTCCCCTTTATAAGAGAGGATTAGAAGTTAAAGTTAGCTTGCGGTAAAATAGAGCTATGAAGCTTATTGTTGGCTTAGGAAATCCTGAGGAGAAATATAAAAACAACCGCCATAATGCTGGTTTTATTTTAGTTGATCATATTGCTTCTTTTTTAGGAGGGTCTTTTGAAAAAAACAAGCAGGTTGAAAGCTTGGTTCTAAAGTCAGGTGAGATTATTCTTGCCAAGCCTTTGACTTTTATGAATGATTCAGGAAGAGCAGTATTAAAGCTTGTAAATTTTTACCGGGTGCATCTTGATTCTCTTTTTGTGGCCTATGATGATTTAGATATTAAGCTTGGAGAATATAAAGTTATCTTCGGCAAACCTCCAAAGACTCATAATGGCATCTTATCTGTTATTAATAGGCTCAAAACTGGTGATTTTTGGCATATTAGGATTGGAGTTGAAAACAGAAGTGTTGAAAGAACTAGCGGTGAGAAGTATGTTTTGCAGGATTTCTCGGGTGATGAGAAGTTGGTTTTTGAGAATGTTGTGAAAGATATATCAAAAGATTTGGTTTAATTATGGTAAGACGAAATAATGCTCCTCTTCAAAAGAGTTTCTTGAAAATTGGAGATATTCTTAAGGATTTCAAGCCTGATGAAGATAAATATATTTCTTATGAGTTTCAGAAATATGGTTATGATTTAGCAAGTGAGCTTGGGGATTTGAAAAATAAGTCTTTATACATCAAGCTTGCAAAAGAAGTGCCAAGAGGCTTGCTTGAGGAGGCGCGCAATTTTGTCAAAGATGCTTATAATGTCAAATCCAAGCCCAAGTTGTTTATGTGGAAGCTGAGCGAGCTTAAAAAGCGAGCGAAGCTTACACACAAGAGGAGTTGAGCGAAGCGAAAATCTCTTATGTGGAAGCTTTCTCGCCTGAGGGGCGAGAAAGCTGAAACACAAGAGGAGCGCAAGCTTTAGCTGAGAACTCTTATGTGGAAGCTTTCGCAGCTGAAAGCTGCGAAAGCAGACACGCAAGAGCCGCGCAGGCCCTAGGCCGAGAATCTTATGTGGAAGACAAGCGAGCTTAAAAAGCGAGCGAAGCTTACACACAAGAGGAGTTGAGCAAAGCTTAGATGCTACCCCTTAAAGGTAAGACCTTTAAATGGTATAGATATATGAATTCAAGAAGAGGTGTTTTTGCAGACATATATTCTTTGGTGGGTAATGTCCCAAAGGGTAGGGTAATAACTTACGGCCTTGTTGCTGATTTCTTGGAACAAAGTAAAGGACTTAAAGTTTCACCAAGGCTTGTGGGTTTTGCTTTGCACAAGAATAAAGATAATAAAAAAATCCCTTGTCATAGGGTGGTCTTTAAGGACGGTAGTTTGTCTTCAAAATTTGCTTTTGGGGGAATTGAGGCTCAAAGACGGAAGTTGAAAGAAGAAGGAATTGCTTTCACTAGTGGTGGTCGGGTTAATCTTAAAAAATGCTTATGGAAAGACTTGAAATTCTAGTCTCAGGCAGGGTTCAAGGTGTATTTTTTAGAGCCTTCACCGCCAAAAAGGCAAGAGAACTGAATCTTGTTGGTTGGGTGGCAAATCTTCCCGATGGAAGAGTAAAAATAGTTGCACAAGGGGAAAAAGATTCTCTTCAAGAGCTGCTTGAGTCGGTAAAATTAGGGCCACCTTTGGCAAAAGTTTCTCAAGTTGAATTTAAATGGAGCCGTAGATTTGAACCTTTTGATAATTTTTTTGTCCGTTACGATCTTTAAGGTTAGGTTTGAGATTTACTGAGGCTATTCTTGGAGATAAAAAGGCCTCATAAAATTCTATCATAGCTTGAAGAAACTTCACTTTATCCTCCAAATTATGTATTATGAATTGAAGTGGTAAAACGTGAGATTCTAACACATTATCTTTTCTTTCTAGCATTTTTTATTTTCCTTGCGATTAGAAGGAATCTTTTTTCTTTTTCATCTTTTCCTTTCTGGTTGGGTGGCTTTATTGGCACTTTTTTAGTTGATTTGGATCATTTTCTTTACGCTTTTCTCCTTAATCCTCAAGATCTTGCTTCTCAAAGGGCAATTTATTACCTTAAGAAGAGGGAATATATAAGAGCCTTTCTAGTCCTTTGGGACGCAAAAGAAAATAGAACTCACCAAGTCTTTCATTCTTTTTCCTTTCAAATTATTTTTTTAATTTTGGCCTTTTGGGTTGTATCTTCATCAAGCAGTCTTTTTGCGATCGGCTTGGTTTTAGCTTTTTCTTTACATCTTTTTATTGATCAGTTCTCTGATTTTCTTGTCTTGGGTAATCTTGATTTGTGGAAGAATGGATTTTTTAATTTGAGAATTGAGGAAAGAGGTCAACTTTTTTATTTTATTTTGAGTCTTTTAATTTTTATCGCCTTTAGTTTTGTTTTTTGAGGGTTGACTTATCTTTATAACTTGGTTTATATTCTTGGTATGGCTTTGACAGATATTAATCATCAAGATTTTACAGAGAAAGTTTTAAAGTCAAAAACTCCTGTTTTGGTTGATTTTTGGGCTTCCTGGTGTGGTCCTTGTAGAATGGCAGAGCCTGTGCTTGAAGAGCTTTCGGATGATTATCAAGGCAAGGTTAGTTTTTTCAAAGTTAATGTGGATGAAAATCCTGATCTTGCTTCAAGTTATGGAGTGATGTCTATCCCCACAACAATTCTTTTTCAGGATGGTAAAGAAGTTTCAAGACAAGTTGGTTTTGCAGGAAAAGAAGGCTTTGAAAATCTACTTAAAAAATTTGCTTAGAGAAAGGTGGTGATAATTATGGATCCAAATAACCCGACAAACGATCAACAGCAAATAGGTCAGATGTCATCTGATAATTCACAAGTATCAGCTGACAATTCCCAAATGCCATCTGATAATTATCAAGCGCCGATGTCAAGCCAAGAACCAGATCAGGCAACGTCGGTTGCAGGTGTTGTAGCCGAGCCGCCAACTGCGCCCGTTACTCCTCAAGAGGAGGTTGCAGGAGGTGTTGCCCAAGTTTCTGAGGCTGAGCCGGGGCAACAAATGATGAGCGAGTCAGTCCAGGTGAGTCAAGAAGTTCCTGAACAAGTTAATCCTGTTGACGCGTCACAGTATCCTAATCCAACTGTCACAACAGCAGGAACAGCGCCTCTTGGTGGCGAGCCTAGTGAGGGAGACAATAATCCTCCTCAAGCTGCCTAAACGCATTTTTTATGGAAGCTCAGGAAAATTTGTGGGACATTGTGATTATTGGTTCAGGTCCTGCTGGGTTGACAGCGGCAATTTATACTTCTCGTGGGGCTGCTTCCACCTTGGTCTTGGCTGGTTCAACTTGGGGAGGGCAGTTGATGTTAACCACCGAAGTTGAGAATTTCCCCGGCTTTCCTGAAGGGGTTATGGGGCCTGATTTAATGCTTAAGATGAGGCAGCAAGCTGAGCGTTTTGGGTCGGTAGTTAAGGAAGAAGATGCAAGAGAAGTTGTTACTTCTGAAAATGGTTTTTTAGTCAAAACAGATAATTCTTCATATAAAGCAAGATCTTTAATTGTGGCCTCAGGCGCTGCAACTAAGTGGCTTGATGCTCCTGGAGTAAAAGAGTTGATTGGAAGAGGAGTTTCCTCTTGTGCGCCTTGTGATGCTTATTTTTTCAAGGATAAAAAAGTAGCGGTTGTTGGTGGGGGAGATTCTGCAATGGAGGAAGCTTTGGTTTTGTCAAAATTTGCAAATGAAGTGATTATAGTTCATCGCCGTGATGAGTTCCGCGCTTCAAAAATAATGCAGGACAAGGTTTTTGCTAACCCTAAAATTAAAGTTCTTTGGAATACAGAAGTAAAGGAAGCTAAAGGAAAAGAAAAATTGGAGGCCTTGGTTTTGATTAACAATAAAACTCAAGAAGTAAAAGAAGAGTCTTTTGATGGTCTTTTTGTTGCAATTGGACATGTTCCTCAAAGTGAAGTTTTTAAAGGATTGCTTGAACTTGATGAAAAAGGTTATGTTAAGGTTTTTGACAAGACCAAAACTAATGTTACAGGAATTTTTGTAGCAGGAGATGTGCATGATTTCAGGTACAGGCAGGCAGTGACCGCAGCCGGCTTTGGTTGTATGGCAGCGCTTGATGCCCTTTCCTACATTGAGAATTTGAAATCTACTAGTTGACAGACTTCTTGTAATTGATAGAATAACTCTATGGCAGAAGAGAAAGAAAGAAGTTTTTTTGAAAAAGCTTCTCCTTTATTTATTCTTCTTTCTATTATACTTGCTTTTTTTGTGGGCACTTTGTGGCAGAGAGTAAGAACTCTTGAAAAAGGAAATGCTGAAAGAGTCCAACAAGGAGCAACAGCTGCTCCTTCACAAGCTGAGAATGCAAAAGTGAGTATGGATACTATCCGCGGCCTTTTTGATAAAGATGTGATAAAGTTTGGGAGTAAAGATAGTAAGCTTATTTTTGTTGAAGTCTCAGATACTAGTTGTCCGTTTTGTGGTATAGCTTCGGGCAAGAATCCAGAACTTAACAATTCTAATCCCCGCTTTAAGCTTGTTAAAGATGGTGGCACATATAAGGCCCCAGTTGAGGAAATGAAAAAGCTTCTTGACGAAGGCAAGGCCTCTTTTGTCTATATTTACTTTCCCGGTCATGGGGCAGGGGAAATGGGAGCAAAAGCTCTTTACTGTGCTTATGAGATGGATAAGTTCTGGCAGGTTCATGATCTGTTGATGTCTTCTGCTGGTTATAATCTCTTGAACGATAAAGTGCAAAATGACAAAACAAAATCAGGCGAGCTTTCCCAGTTTTTAAAGTCGGTGATTGACGCTGCTAAGATGAAGTCGTGCTTGGATAGTGGCAAATATGATTCAAGGCTCGCTTCTGATATGAGTTTGGCCAGCTCTCTTGGAGTCCAGGGAACTCCCGGCTTTTTTGTTAATGATACTCGTTTTGATGGAGCCTACAGTTTTTCTGACATGGAACCTGTGGTCAAGGCCGCTTTGGGGGAGTAATTAAACTTTCAATAATTTTATAAGCAATAACTGCTGCTGAACCCCAGACATTGAATGATTTGTTTATTCCAAGCATAGGCAGTTCAACTATAATATCTGCTTCTTTGATTACTTCTTTTTTGACTCCATAAGTTTCATTGCCAACTACAATGGCGCAAGGAAAAGATGGATTTAGTTTTGAATAGGAAATTGAATCGGGATGTTGTTCAACTACTATTATTTGCACGCCATCTTTTTTCAGTTCTTTTATCGCTTCAAGTGCTGTTTCTCTTTTTTCCCAAGGCACCCAATTTTCTGTTCCGACCGCCGCTTTGTGGATTCGCGAGGATGGGGGAAAATCCATATTGCCGCAGAGGTAGACTTTTTTAACAGCAACAGCATCAGCAAGCCTAAAAAGGGAACCGATGTTGTAGGTATCGTTTATCTCATCAAGAACAAGGTAAACTGGCGCTCTTTTGATTTTATTAAGAAGAGAGAGATTTGCCTCTTTTTTTCTTAATTCTTTAGCGTTTAATTTTTCCATAGCCTTATTCTAGCATTTGTGAGCTTTAAATGGTAAAATGAGAGGCCTTGGCGCTATCGTCTAGAGGCCTAGGACAGCGGGCTTTCATCCCGCAAACCCGGGTTCGAATCCCGGTAGCGTCACACATTAACTTAAAACTTAAAAGTCAAAAGTATAACTCAAAACTTAAAACTCAAAAGTCAAAAATTAGATTATAGATTTTGGATTAGAGATTAGAGAATAAAATTCCAAATCCCAAGCTCCAAATTACAAACAAATCACAGAATCTAGATTTAGGATTTAAGATTTATGAATTAAGATAGCAATCAACTCCGACAGCCGACGGCTGATAGCTGAAATCCGAATTCTTTTACCTTTTACCTCTTGCCTTTTACCTATTCTTGATACTTGATTCGTGATACTTGTATGTCTCGTTTGTGCTATCATAATATTGAGTTTTACAAAACGTGATTAAAAAAGCTCTTACTATTATCTTCTTCGCTTTTTTGTTTTTACTCTCTCCTTCTTTGGTTTTGGCTAAAGATTATTCTATTTCCAAAGTTGATATTGAGGTTAATTTGCAAAAAGATGGCTCGGCTTTAGTAAAAGAGTCAAGAACTTACAAGTTTGATGGTTCTTTTTCTTGGGCTGATGAGTGGATTAACCTTAAGCCCAAGTGTTCAGGTTGCAAGAACTATAAAATATCTGATTTTTCTCTTGAAGATGAGAAAGGTCTTTATGTTAAAAATTCCTCTGGTATGCCTCAAAGTTTTTATCTTGAAGAGCAGGAAGATAAATTTTATGTTAAATGGTTTTATTCGGCTGTTAACGAAAGTAAGACTTTCATTTTGAAGTACAAGATCCAAAATGCTATTACCAATCATAAAGATATTGCTGAATTTTATTGGCAGCTGGTTGGTAAGGATTGGTCTAAGGCTTCAAATGAGGTCAACGCCAAAGTTTTTCTTCCACAAGATGCACCGAGTGATAAGATCTGGGCCTTTGGGCATGGTCCGTTAAATGGCAAGATGAATATTGTTTCTTCTCGGGAGGTAGATTTTTATACTTCAAATCTTGCTCCCAATACTTTTTTTGAGGTTAGGGTTCTTTTTCCAAAGCTTGAAAATGCTCCTTTTGCTCAAAATTCAGACCAAACGCTTGATTTGATATTGAAGGAAGAAAAAGGTTTTGCTGACCAGGGCAAATTAAAATTTTTGGCAGGGCTTTTGTTTTCGCTTTTGATTTTAGCTATTTTTATTTGGAGAGGGGTTTATTGGTTTTCGACTTGGTATAAGTATGGCAGGGATCCAAAATTGCCGGAAGTTAATTTGTCAGGCAAACTTCATGAGCCACCAAGTGATTTGCACCCGATTTATGTTCAGGCGCTTTTAAATAAAGGGAAATTAGATGGCAAAGCGATAACGGCAACGATTATAGAGCTTGTGAGAAGGAAAGTTTTGGTATTTAAGAAAGAGAAGCTTAAGAACTTCTTTGGCGGTTATAAAGATGAATATAGCCTTATCTTATTAGACAGGAATGGGGAAATGAATAAATATGAGAAAAGTTTAGTTGATCTTCTTTTTGAAACTCAAGATACTATTAGCTTTTATGATATTAAGAGCTTGGGTAGAAAGAAACCTACTTCAGTATCTTATTTTTGGCGGGATTTGAAAAAAGCTGGTGATGATTTGGTTTCATTGGGATTTCTTGACAGTACAGCTTCAAAAATGCGTAACAAGCTTGCTATCGAATTAGTTGTGTTTTTTATTGTTGGTGTCTTTTCTATTAGTTTTTTGACTCCCTTTTTGGTAGCGTTTTTTCAGTCTGGTGTTATTTTTCTTTTTCTTTCTTTACCTATTCTTTTCTCTATTTTTATTTTGATGTTTATCTTAGTTTTTGTGATGGATAAAAGAACAGAAAAAGGCAATCAGGAAATGGCTGGTTGGCTTGCTTTTAAGAAGTTTTTGAAAGATTATTCAGTGACCAAAAATTATCCTATTGATTCGGTGATTTTATGGGAAAAGTACCTGGTTTATGGCACTGTTTTGGGAATTTCAGTTAAGGCTTTATCCGAGCTTCCTATTAAATATTCTGAGGAATTTGAAAGATCGCCTGTTTATGTGGGCTTTGTAGGAAGTGGTGGAGGAGGAAATATTTCTAATTTTTCTTCAAGCTTTTCTGCTCTTAGTGAAGGATTAAGTTCTCTTTCCTCTTCTGTTGCAAGTGGCGCTCATGGTGTAGGCTCTTCCGGCGGTTTTTCCGGCGGTGGAGGAGGAGGCGGAGGTGGTGGGGGAGGAAGTGCGGGATAGATCGGTATCACGTATCACGAATCAAGTATCAAGAATAGGTAAAAGAGTAAAAGTTGAAAGCTAAAAGAGATCCAAGTAGAAAGTAGAACGTAGTAAGTAGAAAGCAAAATTCTATAATCTATAATCCAAAATCTATAATCTAATTTTTGACTTTTGAGTTTTAAATTAAATCTGTGAGCCCGGGAGGACTCGAACCTCCAACGCCCAGCTTAAAAGGCTGGCGCTCTGCCATTGAGCTACGGGCCCAAGTAAATTTTAGACAAAAAATATTTTATCACTCAGGTTTTAAAAAGGCTAGTCTTGATATTAGAACCTAGTTGCTGGGTACTAGGTACTGGGTGTGTAGTTTGTTATGAAGAAAAGTCTAAAACGAATTGCTATACAGCTAAGGCGGTAAGGTTATTCTTATTCTGAAATAATTAAGAAGGTTCCTGTGGCCAAATCCACTCTTTCTCTGTGGTTGAGATCTGTTAATCTAACCAATTCTCAAAAACAAAAGCTTACATTAAAGAAACTAAAATCGGCTAAAAGAGGAGCAGAGAAAAGGAGACTTTAGAGAATTATGAAGACTCGAGAAATTATAGAAAAATCCATTTTGGATATTAAGAATATTAGTAAAGAGGAACTTTTCTTAATAGGTGTTGTGCTTTATTGGTGAGGGTTCTAAGGAGAAGAATTATTCTTCTGGTGTAAGTGTTATTTTTAGCAATTCTGATCCTTTGATGTGTAGGTTGTTTCTAAGATGGCTGAAAGAGATCGTGGGTATCGAAGAGAAGAGGATTTCGTTTGAGATTTATATTCATGATAATTTTAAGGATAAGGTTTCTGCCATCTCAGAATATTGGGCAAGGGAAACTGGATTTTCTATTAGCAAATTTGGTAAAATCTATTTCAAGAAAAGTAAGACCTTGACTTTAAGGAAAAATATAGCAGAAGGTTATCACGGATTACTTAGAATTAGGGTTAGAAGATCTACGGATCTGAACAGGAAGATAAAAGGTTGGTTTTACGGGATTTGTATTCGTTGCGGGGTGGTGTAATGGTAGCACGCCGGGTTTTGGCCCCGGAAATTGGGGTTCGAATCCCTGCCCCGCAGCACTTCGGCAAGCTCCTTCGGCCCAGCAGGTTTTGGAAGAGTGGCTCAAAAATAATCAAAATGCAAAAAGAGAGGTAGAAGGAAGATTAGTTTACAAATAACTACCAAAGTGCCACTTCGGTACACATAAGAAATATAGCTATTCCTAATTTTCTAGATATTTTTCTCTTGACAATTCCCACTTAAGGTGTAGAATATTGATATATTTAAATGTTTCTATGATCAAACTAGCAGAAATTTTTAAAGCTCTTTCTGATAAAACCCGGCTTGATATTTTGAGAAAGATTGCAGGGAAAAAGGAAATGTCTTGTAAAGACTTGTCTAAAAATTTTTCTCTTTCTCAACCAACACTTTCACATCATTTTAATAAGCTTATTGATTGCGGAGTTTTGTTGGCAAGAAAATCAAGGTCAGCTCACTATTACAGTCTAAATAGGAAACTTTTTGAAAGAATGGGTATTGATGTGAATAAACTTCTTAAAACTGGAGAAAGGGGGTGATTTTAGTGCAATTAAACGAAAAATTTGGAGAATTGGCAAGCGACGAGAGAATAAAAAAGACGGCTTCTGCTTTAAAGGAAAATGGCTTTGAAGTTGAAGTTGTTGAGAATAAAGAAGAGGTAAAAAGAAAGGTCTTGGAGATGATTCCCGAAGGTTCTGAGGTTTTTACAATGTCATCCCAGACTTTAGAGCAGGTCAGCCTTTCTGATGCGATCAATAATTCAGGTAAGTACAACTCGGTAAGAAATAAGCTTTTTACTATGGATAGAAATACCCAAGCTAGGGAAATGGCAAGGCTTGGTGCTGCTCCTGATTGGGTGGTCTCTTCGGTTCATGCGGTAACAGAGGATGGTCATTTAATTATTGCTTCAAATACAGGAAGTCAGCTTTCGGCTGAGGCTTATGCAGGAGGAAAGGTTATCTTTGTAGTTGGGGTGCAGAAGATAGTTAAAGATAATCAGGAAGGGATAAAACGAATTTATGAATATTGTTTGCCTCTTGAGGATGAAAGAGCAAGAAAAGCGTATGGAATGGGAAGCAATGTCAGCAAAATCCTGATTATCAATAAAGAAATCTTTCCAGAAAGAATAACCGTCTTTTTGGTAAAAGAAAAGCTTGGTTTTTAGTTTTTGTTGTGGTTGGTTTCTATTTTTGTTAGACTTCCATTATGCAAGAAGATTTGACAAGGAAAGAAAGGAGAAGGTTGTTTGAAGAAAAGAAAAAGGGAGAGGCTAGAAAGTCTCTTCTTTTTTCAAAGCTAAGAAAGGCTGCTTCTTGGGGATTGATCCTTATTTTGGCTATTTTTTTAGGCGCTAGGTTTTGGAGGTGGCTTAGGACGCCTCCTCCTGATATCTCAAAACTAGTCTCCGAGGTAAAAGCTGAGGATTGGGTTAAGGGTGGTAAAGAAGGGAAAATTATTTTGGTTGAATATAGTGATTTTCAATGTCCTTCTTGCGCTAGTTATCAGCCTATAATTGAGGCTCTTCTTAACGATTTTCCCAATGATTTAAGGTTTGTTTATAGACATTTTCCTCTTGTTGCAATTCACAAAAACGCACTTTCAGCAGCAATGGCCGTTGAGGCTGCAGGCCTGCAAGGCAAATTTTGGGAGATGCACGATCTCCTTTTTGAGAAGCAAGCCGAATGGAGTCAGAAGTCAGATCCCAAAGATTTCTTTGTGGGCTATGCCAAAGAACTTGGTCTTGATGAGAAAGAATTTATTTCTGATTTTGAATCAAAGAGTTTGGATGAGAAATTAAAAAGCAGCCTCAAGGAGGCTGATAGCCTAGGTCTTTCTTACACCCCCACCTTCTTTCTTGATGGCAGAGAAATTAAACCCCGCAGTTATGAGGAGTTTAAGAAATTGATAGAGGAGGAATTAAAAAGTAAATCACAATGACACCTGAAGTTGTAATTAAATTTCTTGCACTTTTGACTTTGTTTTCCAACCTCTTTATTGCCTTTTTGATTCTTTTTTTAGTAGTCTTTTCTTTTTTAAAGGTAAGATATGGGCAAGCTTTATTGTCTTTCTTGAGAGAAAGGTATCTTTTGTTTTCACTTCTTGTTTCGTTGGTAGCAACTGCTGGGAGCCTATTTTTGTCTGAAATTGCTCATTTTGAGCCTTGCAAGCTTTGTTGGTTCCAGAGAATTTTTATGTATCCACTACCTTTAATTTTGGGAATTTCAATTTATAAAAGGATAAGAGAGGTCACAAGTTTTGTTCTTCCTTTTTCTTTGATAGGTTCTATTATTGCTCTTTATCATTATTATGTTCAAACCAATCCGCAAGCTCTGGCCCCATGTTCGATAGTTGGCTTTTCTGTTTCCTGCAGCGAGCGGTTTTTTACTTATTTTGGTTATATAACAATTCCCTGGATGAGCTTTTCAGCATTTTTTCTGATTTTTGTTTTTATGATTTTGGGAGGTCGGGGTTTGAAAAAACGGTGAGTAAATACCAAAGTGTCGCTTCGATACACACCGGGGTGTGGTGAGGGTAGTTTTTCTTCTTGCAATTTATCTTTAAAAAAGGTACAAATAAAGTCTGTATGGAATTTTTGACAAGTATTGTTGAATTTATACTGCACATTGACACCCATTTGGGGGAGATTATTGCAAACTATGGTGTTTTAACTCATCTTATTTTATTTTTAATTATTTTTGCTGAAACTGGTTTTGTTTTTACTCCTTTTCTTCCCGGTGATTCGATTCTTTTTGCCGCAGGGGCCTTTGCTGCTTTAGGATCTTTGCATTTAACCTGGATTCTTTTACTTCTTTTTGTTGCCGCAGTTTTAGGAGACACTGCTAATTATTGGATTGGCCATTTTTTCGGTCAGAAGATAGTTGATAATCCCAAAATCCCTTTCATAAATCAAAAACATATAGACCAGACGCAAGAGTTTTATAAAAAGCATGGTGGAAAGACCATTTTTTTGGCTCGTTTTGTTCCCATTGTGCGCACCTTTGCTCCTTTTGTTGCAGGGGTGGGCAAGATGCATTACGGAAAATTTATAGGCTACAATATTTTTGGCGGTTTTACTTGGGTTTTTGGTTTTACTTTGGCGGGGTATTTTTTTGGCAATATCCCACAGGTTAAAGAACACTTTTCTCTGGTTGTTCTCGTGATTATCTTAATCTCTGTTATGCCTATTGTTTTTGAGTTTGCCAAAGCGAAACTTAAAGGCAAAAAAAATTGACTCTATACAATTTGGAATTATTAGTCTATAATGTTTTTGTCTTGAGGAAGAATTACTTCTTGGCGGCTCTCCTTTTGTAAGGCAGATTCCTCCAAAAGTATTCTCACTGAAAGATATTGTCAAGGGGGTGAGAAATTTTGGAAGATAAAAAGAAGCTGTATGTAGGCAATTTGCCTTACTCTGCTAATTCTGATGAGTTAAGAAAAGTCTTTAGCGAGTTTGGTGAAGTAGTTGACGCTGTTGTGATTTCGGATAAATATTCCGGGAGATCCAAGGGTTTTGGTTTTGTAACCTTTGCAACAGAGGAGGCTGCCAAGAGTGCAGTTGAAAAAATGAATGGTAAGGATATGGGAGGAAGGAATTTGGTTGTTAATGTAGCCCGACCTCCAAAGGAAAGATAAGTTTGCTATTGACTTAGCATCTTGATGTGGTAGAATATTTTTTGCCACAAGGTTTGTGGTCTTGAAAATGAGAAGTTTTTTATGACCAGACGAATCCCTTTGGGGAAATAGAAAACCCACCGTCTGGTGGGTTTTTTAGTTTGGTTGCACTTTGAAAATTAAAGATTTCAACGTTCAAATTATGACTGGGAGACCTGCAAAGCAGGCACAAGCTTTTGCTTGTGAGGAAGACGAGTATACTGCAAGTCAAAGCAAGTATACCTCCGTCACTTTTTGAGGGTTTGATCCTGGCCCAGGGTGAACGCTAGCGGCGTGCCTTAAGCATGCAAGTGGGACGGTCCGCAGGACCGAACAGTTAACTGTTAACAATTAACAAATTAACCAATTAAGAATAAAATAAGCTGTGGAAACTTTTAGGTTTTTGAATTTTAAAGTTTACGAAGATAGTAAATCTTTTTACAAGAAATGTATTTTGTTGACTAGAAGCTTTAAGAGGGATTACTGGGAGCTTAAAGACCAACTTTTGAGAGCTGCTCTTTCAGTTTGTCTTAATATAGCCGAAGGTTCAGCAAAATATTCAGATAAAGATTTTAAACGATTTTTAGAGAATTCTTTGGGATCAATTAATGAGTGTTTAGCTTGTTTAGATATTGCTTTGGAAAATAGAATAATTTCTAAGATTGAATTCACTAGACTTCAGAAAGAAGCAGAGTCAATTGCAAAGCAACTAGGAGGTTTGATAAAGAAACTCCGCAATTCTTCTTAGTTGTTAATTTTGTTAAATTGTTAATTTGTTAAAGGTTCTGTCCTGCGGATAGTCGCGAACGGCTGAGTAACATGTAAGAACCTACCCAGAGGTGGGGAATACCCCCGCGAAAGCGGGGCTAATACCGCATACGCTGCGTAGCAGCGAACTTTCAACACGCTCACACTGTGAGCTTCCAACAAACAAAAGACAACTTAATATTAGAGTTGTAAGTTGATTGTTGTTAGTTGAAGGTTGGCTGCTACGCAGCAAAGGGCGTAACTGCCCGCCTGTGGAGGGGCTTGCACACCATCAGCTAGTTGGTAGGGTAATGGCCTACCAAGGCTACGACGGTTAGGGGAGATGAGAGTCTGTTCCCCCAGAATGGGACTGAGACACGGCCCATACACCTACGGGTGGCAGCAACTGGGAATCGTGCGCAATGGGCGAAAGCCTGACGCCGCGACGCCGCGTGTGGGATGAAGGCCTTAGGGTTGTAAACCACTTTTGCCAAGTACCATACGGCACTTGGCGAATAAGCACCCGCTAACTACGTGCCAGCAGCTGCGGTAATACGTAGGGTGCGAGCGTTACCCGGATTTATTGGGCGTAAAGAGTACGTAGGCGTTCTGGTAAGTCACATTTTAAAGACTGAGGCTCAACCTCAGGAGTGGATGTGATACTGCCAGAATCGAAGAACTTAGGGGCTACTGGAACTTATCATGTAGGGGTGAAATCCGTTGATATGATAAGGAACGCCAAGGGTGAAGACAGGTAGCTGGGAGTTTCTTGACGCTGAGGTACGAAAGCTAGGGGAGCGAAAGGGATTAGAGACCCCTGTAGTCCTAGCCGTAAACTTATGCTCGCTAGCCCTGTGCCATATGGCGCGGGGTGTAAGCTAACGCGTTAAGCGAGCCGCCTGGGGAGTACGGCCGCAAGGCTAAAACTCAAAGGAATTGACGGGGACCTGCACAACCAGTGGAGCATGTGGTTTAATTCGAGACGAACCGAAGAACCTTACCCGGGTTTGACATTCTACCGTTTTAGTTTTCCAGAAATGGAGAGCGATCCTTAAGAAATTAAGGAAGGTAGAACAGGTGTTGCATGGCTGTCGTCAGCTCGTGCCGTAGGGTGTTCCCTTCAGTGGGGTAACGAGCGCAACCCCTGTCCTGTGTTAAATGTTCACAGGAGACTACCCTCCATTCGGAGGGGGGAAGTGGGGACGACGTCAAGTCAGCATGGCCCTTATGTCCGGGGCGACACACATGCTACAATGGAGCCTAACAATGGGTTGCCAAGCGGTAACGCGGAGCTAATCCCATCAAACGGCTTCTCAGTGGGGATTGAGGGCTGAAACCCGCCCTCATGAACGCGGAATTGGTAGTAATCGGAGATCAGCCAAGCTCCGGTGAATACGTTCTCAGGTCTTGTACACACCGCCAAAAGATGCGCGCGTGGCAGTCATATATTCTAGTAAGTTAAAATCTTACCTTTCCTTGATGGTTTACCTTATCATCTTGGAATGTAGCCAAAAAAAAGTGGCAGTCCTATTGCAAAGTGAGAGCTTTGCTTTTACGGGTAACCGGTAGGACGGAGGGCCTGAGGCAAATGGCAGGGACAACACAAAAATGCTTGGCGACTTCTGCTGGGCGGTCAGAAGGAAGTCGATTTAAAAGCAGTTGTTCATGCCGGGAACAGAATATATGATGACCCATGGAGATCCTAGAAGGAACGAAGTAATTGCCTTTTAGGAAGTCAGCATTTCCATAGTAGATAATTGACAGTATACGGAAAATATTCGTATACTTGAATTATCGAAGGGAAATACGTAATGCTTCCAGCTTCATATGTTGTTGGACTGACATAAGGCGAGGGATGTTTCCTAGTATCTATTCGAGCTGATAACAGAATCGATTTACGATTTTTTATTGCTCAAGCTGAAGGAAATAAACCTCTGCTTTTGATGGTTCAGCAGTTTTTCAAAGTAGGGACTGTTTATCAAAAGAGTGCTAGACGCACTGGTCGTCTTCCCGCTTGGGTATTTGAAGTCACAAAAAGGGATGATATTTACAATGTCATAATACCTTTTTTCAAACGACATAAACTTTTAGGCTACAAAGCGAAAAGTTTTGATGCTTTTTGCCAAATAGCCGAGATGGTTAAGGGAAGGCAGGATGTGCGCAAGCTCTCTAAAGAAGAACTCTCTTTTATTAGGAAGTTGAAGCTGGGGATGAATAAACATTACGGCTCGCTAAGTGCGGGAAAGCCGCTCGCTTAGTGGGAACGCACGATAACTTCGATGAAGTGCAATCCGTCAAGTCAGCAAAGTTGGGGGCACCCGAACTCTCCTTGTTGGAGGGGAAGGTGAAACCAGCGATGAGGATTAAGTCGTAACAAGGTATCCGTCCTGGAAGGGGCGGATGGATCACCTCCTTTCTAAGGAGTGTAATCTACACCCCAGTTTTAATGTCGCCGTTTATCTGCTTCTTTTGGTTAATAAAAGAGGAAAAAACGGGGCACCTCTCCCAGTCATAATTTGGATGTTGAAGTTTCCTTTTTTCTCTTTAGGGCTGCTTTTGAAATAAAAAAGCCATCCTGGTATTTTATTTTTTTGAAAAATAAAAAGGATGGCTTTGGTAAAACTTAATCCCCAAGAAGAGAAAATATCTTCTTGAAGATTAAAATAGTGGTTGGCCAAAAAGCTATTAAAAGAGCCAACCATGCAACTATAGGAAACAAGACGAGTAAAACAATTATCTCCATTTTTTCCTCCTTCTTGAATTTAAAAGTGCCTTTTTGAGTTCTAGACAGCTTTTTGTCTAGTCTCAATGTTTAAGAGTAACTTTTGTCTGCCCACCTTTGTCGGGAGACTTCTATTACTTTTTGCTTGTTTTGATTTTTGGAAAGAGGAAGTGGAAGTGTGTGTGCCAAAAATGGGCGTGATGAATGTCCGTCTATCATTAATTTGATAGCAATCTGATAATTTGCAAGATTAACAAGGTCATTTTCGCTAAAAACTTCGGCAAATTCTTTACTTAAGGCTGCAGCATCTTCTGCACCTGCTGAAAAGGTGATAATAGTTCCAGCATTGCCCAAAATTGCTTTTCTTACATTTTCAGGAATTTGGGCCATATATTGGTTGGCAAGAGTAAGCGAAAGATTATATTTCCTTATTTCAGAAAGTATTTTGATAAATGAATCTGTGGCAAAGTTTTGGAACTCATCAACAAAAACATAATAAGGAGTTCTTTGTTCTTGAGGAATATCAACTCTTCTCATTGCCGCAAGCTGAATTTGGGTAATAAGCATTGCTCCAAGAAGGTTTGCATTGTCTTCACCTAGCCTTCCTTGAGAAAGATTGGCAAGAAGAATTTTGCCTTCGTTGATGATTTTATCTAAAGAAATAGTGCTTTTTGGCCTGCCAATAATTCTTCTAATCATAGGGGAGGTTACAAACTGTCCAACTTTGTTTTGGATTGGAGCAATAGCCTCTTTTTGCAGGCGATCTGGCATTTTTTCGTATTCTTCTTTCCAAAAGTGGATTAGTGCTTGGTCGGTTGTTTTCTGCAAGACTTGATTGCGAAAGTTATTGTTAACCAAAATTTTAAGAACATCCTCAAGAGTTGAATTGGGGTAGGTGGCAAGAGTCATAAAAGAATTTCTCAAGATATATTCCATTCTTGCTGACCACACATTAGCCCAGACTTTGGTAAAGATGCTCATCAATCCCGAGACGACAAGCTCTGCTTCTTCCTGATTTTTAACCTCAAGAGGGTTGAGAGTAATGGGGAAGTCGCGGTCTGCCGGGTTAAAATAGACAACATCATTTATTCTATGGCTTGGGATGTAATCCAAAAGGATCTCACAAGTATCGCCATGTGGATCGATGTAGGCAACACCGCGGTCTTTTTTAAAATCATCAATAATCATATTTGCCATCATTGTTGATTTACCTGTACCGGTCTTACCAACTGCCCACATATGGCGAACTCTGTCTTTATTTTTGATACCAAAAATGACTTCTTGGTTTCTGAATAAAGTCTTGGCAAAAAAATTAATTTCTTTTTTGGCTTCTTCATCAGAAGTTGCGATAGGTAAATTATCAGGCGGCTCGTAAAGCACTGAAACACCCCAGCTAATGCCAGTCGTTTTTATTTTCTCGCTTGGCAAATGCCAAAGCGTTGCCAGTTCTTTGATGTTTAATATTTGATTGTCACGAACAGAACGGTTAATTAGATTTTTTAGATTATTTTGTTTTAGAGAAAATATACTTTTTTTCTTTGTTTTGAAAGCATTGCCATCGGCTCTATTGAAAACCCCAAAGGCGCTAATTAATTCTTTTACGGTTTTTGTTTGGTTTGAAGCGATTCTTATAGAAGTCCTGAAACCTGTGTAAGAAATTTTTTCATTTATTACATTTTTGTCCGATCTTGGAGAGTATGTTCCGTCCTCGTTTTTTGTCCCTTTTTCTGCAAAAGAGGCGCCTTTTTGTTGCCAAGATGAATCAGTCGCTTCAAGAGCAATTTGAATTAGCGCAAATTCATCAGGGTCATTTTTAGATAATACTGAAAGGACTGAAGATAAAGGATCTATCTCATTAAAGGATTCAAAAGTAGCAATTGGATAATAACTTCCTTTTTTAAGAATAAGAGATGCTATTTGAAGATCTGAAATATTTAACTTGAAAAATTCAGGTTGGCTTAAAATATCTGGTGTTCTTTCTATAATAACAAGCGGATAATTTGACTGAAGTTGTGTTTCAATAAAGGGAGCAATGTCCTTGTCACAGGTGATTTGAAACTTTATTTGCTGATTGACAAGCGCTATTTCAAGAGCGAGCGGCTGGGGAATGGTTCCTGTTAATTTTTCCCAAAAAGAGACAGCGTTAATCTGCGTTAGAGCAGAAAGAAAAGTCTGCGCCGCTTCAGGTGTAACCTCGGTACTCCTGGGTATTTTTAGGTTTAAAGTTACAAGTTCCAAAGGCATACTATTTATTATACCTTAATTTTGGGGTAAGAGTAGGGAGTTTATTTTTGGTGGGTGCGCATGGAATCGAACCATGTACCTCTTCTTTATCAGAGAAGCGTTCTACCAGTGAACTACGCACCCTTGGTGACATTTATTTTATGATAAAAAGGCTTGTTAAGCAAATGGAAGGATAACTTAAAACTTAAAAGTCAAAAGTCAAAAATTAGATTACAGAATACAGATTAGAGAATAAAGAATAAAATTACAAATTCCAAGCTCCAAATTACAATATACAAACAATATACAAATTCTAAATTCTAATTTCTAAATTCTAAACAATTCTACAATTATCCAATTTTTCAAATCATAAATTAACTCAAAACTTAAAAATCAAAATTCAAAAGTTGGGATTAGAACAAAGAGAGTAGAAAGTAGGATGTAGTAAGTAGAAAGCAAAAATACAAAATTAAAGACCACACCCCTCCTTTCTACTTTCTGCTTACTACTTTCTACTAACTCCCGAATGACTTTGACTAACCTCGCCGTAGGCGAGGACTAACTCTGACTAACTCCGCCATAGGCGGAGACCAACTTTGACTAACTTTAACTAAAACCCGCTCTTGACTAATCTTATGCTTCTTTATATAATGACACTTGCCTTTTTGGGCCGGTATTATTTGTATTTGTTAATGGAAAAAACAGAAAGCTTAACTATAAAATTTCGAAGCCTTTTTGCAGGTTTGTAATTTTTAGAGGTTTTTTCCTTTGAACGTATTACCGGCTCAAGAAGCCGGTTTTTTTGTTGCACTTTGAATATCTTTTGGTTTGGGCCTGTAGCTCAGTTGGCTAGAGCGCTACATTTGCAATGTAGAGGTCAGCGGTTCGAAGCCGCTCAGGTCCACAGGCTCTTTGAAAAGTGAAGAGAATTTTGTCCTATCGCTTTCGTCAAATTAATTTTGGCGGGTAAAGCGAAAGAGAAAATGGGAAGGCCGTAAAAAGGTCTACTCACGCAATTGGTGGATGCCTAGGTGCAAGTTGCCGAAGAAGGACGCGTAAGACCGCGAAAGTCGTCGGGGAGCTGTCAAAAAGCTGTGATCCGTCGGTGTCCGAATGGGGAAACCTTGTCGCCTTTGGCGACAACCCGTGCCCTAAGAGGCGCTCCCAACAGTCAACAATCAACACGTCTTGGCTTGGTTTGACAAGACTTACAACTAGTTGTTAGTTGGTGATTGGTAGTTGGTTGTTGGGAGTGCCTATAAGGCACGTGGAGGGAACCGTCTGAACTGAAACATCTAAGTAAGGCGTGGAAGAGAAAACAATAGTGATTCCGTTAGTAGCGGAGAGCGAAAGCGGAAGAGCCCAAACCCATCCGTGCGTAGCACGGGAAGTTCCATTACAACTACCAACAGTCAACAAACAACTACCAATAGCCAAAAAGATTTCAAGACTTTTGCGATTTGAAATTTTGGATATTAGATATTGTTTGTGATTTGGAATTTGCCTGCCCGCAATGCTTTCAGCATAGCTGATGCAGGCGGGTGATTTTGTGATTTGGAGCTTCCCATGCTGCGCATGAGTGGGGGTTGTAGGAGCCCAACATGAGAATTTGTTAGGTAGCAGAACAGTCTGGAATGTCTGGCCATAGAAAGTGAAAGCCTTGTATGCGAAACTTGGCAGATTCTCTAGGGATTTCCTGAGTACCACGGTGCAAATACACTGTGGGAAGCTGGGGGAACCATCCTCCAAGGCTAAATACAACTTGCAACCGATAGTGAACTAGTACCGTGAGGGAAAGGTGAAAAGAAGGGCGGGACGCCCAGTGAAATAGAAACTGAAACCAGTTGCGGACAAACCGGCAGAGGGCGAAGCCCTCTGCAACTGACAACAAGCCAAAGTATTGGCTTTCAACTATCAACTAACAACAAAACATAAGTGTTGATAGTTGGTTGTTTAAAGTTGTGGGTTGCGGAAGGCTTTGCCTGATGCCGTGCCTATTGAAGAATGAGCCGGCGAGTTGCTCATACGCTGCAAGCTTAAGCCCTTTGGGCGTAGGCGTAGGGAAACCGAGTGCGAATAGCGCGACTAGTAGCGTGTGGCAGACCCGAAACCAGGTGATCTATCCATGAGCAGGGTGAACCTTACCGAGAGGTAGGGGGAGGCCCGAACCCGTTGATGTTGCAATATCATGGGATGACTTGTGGATAGTGGTAATATGCCAACCGAACCTGGAGATAGCTGGTTCTCCCCGAAAGGTCTATAGGGACCGTGCCGGGCGAGGCGTTATTGGGGGTAGAGCTACTGGATGGATAAGGGAGGGCAACCAACTTTATTCAACCAAACTCCGAATACCAATGTACGCTATCCCGGTAGACAGCCACATCGGGCTAAGCTGATGTGACTAAAGGGAAACAACCCAGACTCTCGGCTAAGGTCTTTAAGTTTCCGCAGATTTTTCTGCGGCGGTGATTGCGAGTTTCTCGCTTTCGCTGCAGCTAAGTTTGAAAGGAAGTTTTCTTCTTCAGACAGCTAGGAGGTTGGCTCAGAAGCAGCCATCCTTTAAAGAAAGCGTAACAGCTCACTAGTTGAAGGAGAAAGCGCCTAAAATTTATCGAGGATAAGCTGAACACCGAAGCCAGAGACCTCGTCCTTTGGACGAGCAGATTCGAAGTATTGATATCGAAATTCTAGAAAAATATTTTTGTGTTTTTTAGAATTTCGTATTTATAATTTCGGATTTTCTCGACCAGAGGTCGAGGTGGTAGGGGAGCGTTCCAAAAGCAGTGAAGCCAAATCGTAAGGTTTGGTGGAGTTTTTGGAAGTGAGAATGCCGGCATGAGTAGCGTACAATCTCGGTGAGAATCCGAGACGCCGAACACCCAAGGTTTCCGCTCAGACGTTCGTCGGGAGCGGGTTAGTCGGTACCTAAGGCAAGTCCCGATTGTATCGGGAGTAGCTGATGGATGACTGGTTAAAATTCCAGTATTTATTTTGAATCGCCAAACCTTGTGCTTCGCACAAGGAAATTCCAATACAACAATCAACAAACAACAAACAACTGTCAACAACCAAACAAATTACAAAACTTTTATAATTTGAAGTTTTGGGTATTGTTTGTGATTTGGAATTTGTAATTTGGGATTTTCTTGAGCGAAGCTCAAGGTAGCTGGGGGTTGACAGGACGGGATGTCCAAGGCCTACTTGTGAATATAGTAGGTGCAAGCTGTGAGGAAGGGTGGGTTGGAAAATCCGCTTACCTGTTTATTCAAGCAGCGATGCAAAGTCTTGCGAGAGCAAGGCGATTTTGGTGCATTCTGTCTTTCAAAAAAGGCTCGCAGCGAGATTCAAAGTAAGCCGTACCGTAAACCAACACAGGTGGGTTGGACGAGTAGTCTAAGGCGGGCGAGAGAAGGAGGCTTAAGGAACTCGGCAAACAAGCTGGACGTAAGTTCGCAAGATGTCCTACCTCGGTGCGCAGCACCGAGCTACCAACTAACAACAACCAACAATCAACGAAATAATTCTTGTTGTAGGTTGTCTGTTTTATGTTGGTGGTTGAGTGCTGTGCACTTGGGGTCGAAGCTAAAGTTTGTCAGTCGACTGTTTATCAAAAACACAGGTCCGTGCAAAGGCGTAAGCCGAAGTATACGGGCTGACGCCTGCCCAGTGCCGGTAAGTTAAGGGGAGGTGTGCATAGCACACAACTTTCAACAACCAACAATCAACCGACAACTAAAGGGTTTGAGATTGGGAGTTGATGGCTGTGCGCTATGCGCACCGAACTCAAGCTCCGGTAAACGGCAGCAGTAACTATAACTGTTCTACGGTGGAACTAAGCCGCCGTAGTAAAACCTAGCTATATGCTGGAAAATCCTGTTATTCGAGAACTACTATGGTATATTTTTTCTGTAGGGAATGTATACCAAGTAAAAAAGTTCATCGTAGGGATAATCAGCAGGAAAGACCGAGTTTAGAAGTGAAAAGTTAGATGTGTGAAGTTGGATTTATGAAACGAGAATCGAGATGGTTAGATAGTTATTAACTAAAGAAAAACTTAATCTCATCTCACACTTCATTTTCCATCTTCCCATCTCACATTTCTTATTTCTAAATCGGAATCCTCAGAGACTATACGCTGGGGCTTGAGATTTTCTCAAGTAAGATATAGTCCGATCTCCAATGAGAATTGGAGTTAACATTTGAGCGAAGTTCCTTGTCGGGTAAGTTCCGACCTGCACGAAAGGCGTAACGAGCTGACAACTGTCTTAAGCCTTCACTCGGCGAAATTGCGATGGCTGTGAAGACGCGGCCTACTTCCACCAGGACAAAAAGACCCCGTGGAGCTTTACTGCAGTTTAGTATTGATTTGGGTGTTTCAATTGTCAAGAATAGGAGGGACCCCTCCTTTGGAGGGGAACAGTGTGATACCTCTCTTTGAGGCACTGCAAATCTTACCTGAGAACCTTGCATACAGGTTCGGGGAAAGTGCTAGATGGGCAGTTTTACTGGGGCGGTACCCTGCTAAATTGTAACGCAGGGGCACAAAGGTCAGCTTGCTGCGAATGAAAACCGCAGTGGACGTGCAAAGGCGTAAGCTGGCTTAACTGCGAGTGCGACGGCACAAGCAGGTGCGAAAGCAGGTCTTAGTGATCCTCCGATGTCATGTGGGTGACGCGGAGCTTAACGGATAAAAGCTACCCCGGGGATAACAGAGTAGTCGCGCCCGAGCGTCCACAGCGACGGCGCGGATCGCTACCTCGATGTCGGCTCACCGCATCCTGGGGCTGGAGAAGGTCCCAAGGGTTGGTCTGTTCGCCCATTAAAGCGGTACGCGAGCTGGGTTCAGAACGTCGCGAGACAGTTCGGACTCTATCCGGTGGAAGCGTTGAATCTTGAGGGGAGCTCTCCTCAGTACGAGAGGACCAGGAGGGAGGAATCCCTGGTGTTCCGGTTGTTGCGTCAGCAGCATTGCCGGGTAGCCACATTCCTTGCGGATAACCGCTGAAAGCATCTAAGCGGGAAGCCCACCCCAAGATCAGGATTCGTTATAGACCCCTGGAAGAATACCAGGTTAATCGGCTGGCAGTGGAAGAGGCGTAAGCCTTTAAGCTTACCAGTGCGAATTGGTCGAAGACCTTTTTCCTTTCCTATTTTTCTCTTTCGCTTTGCCAATGGCAAAATTCTTTTCACTTTCTCAAGCTTTAGCTTGAGAGTTTAAATTTTAGGTTTGGGCCTTTCGGTCTTTAAGAGCTAGGCGGAACCACCTGATCCCATTCCGAATTCAGAAGTGAAACGCCTAAGCGCCGACGATAGTTGTCCGGCAACGGACCGCGAAAATAGGCCAAGGCCGAAAGACCCAAGCCTAAAAAACAAAAAAAGGAGGAAGCTAAAATAAGCTTTAAAATAAAAGTGCCAGAAAAGAAAGAAAAAACAAAATCTTCAAAAGAATTGACGATGGCAGATCTTTTGGCTTCAAAGAAGGTCTTTTTTGGCTTGAAAGTGGGCCAGAAGGTTAAGGGCAAGGTTGTTGAAAAAAGTCCCAAAGCCCTGCTTCTTGATATTGGCGGCAAATCTTTGGGAATGGTGACGGGTAAAGCTTTAAGTGAAGCAAAGGATTTTGCTCGCCAGCTTGAAGTTGGGGATGAGGTTGAAGGTTCGGTTCTGATTCCCGAAACTCCTGATGGCTATACCATAATTTCTTTAAGAGATTCAGCAAAAACTTTTGTTTGGAATAAAATTGAGAAAATTTATCGCGAGGCAAAAGAGCTTTCTTTGGAAGTCAAAAATTCAGGCCAATCAGGGGTGACTGTTGAGATTTTGGGCTTAACTGGCTTTGTGCCAATGTCTCATTTGACAAAAGAAACTCTTAAAGATGTAAATAATCTTTCCGGCAAAATGCTTCGCCTGAAGATCATTGATTTTGATAAATCTTCAAATCGCTTGATTTTGTCAGAAAAAGCAGTGGTTGAGGCAAAGGAGATTGAAGATCAAAAGGAAGCTTTGGCATCTCTTAAAGAAGGCGAAGTTTATGAAGGCGAAGTGACAACAGTTACTGATTTTGGCGCTTTTGTTAAGTTGCCTGCAAAACTTAAGGGTAAGAAGGTTGAAGTTGAAGGCTTGGTTCATGTTTCTGAAGTAGCTTGGGGTAAATCTATGAAACCATCTGAAGTATTAAAAGAAGGGGACAAGGTGAAAGTTAAAGTCTTGGAGATTAAAGATGGCAGAATGGCCCTTTCTATTAAGCAAGCAGAGGGTGATCCTTGGGAGAAGGTTGAAAAGAAATATAAGCCTGAGATGAAGCTTGAAGGGGAAGTGGTTAAGATATCTGATTTTGGCGCTTTTATTGCTCTTGAGCCTGGAATTGAAGGACTTTTGCATATTACCAAGATTCCTCCAACAACAAGACTAAAAGTAGGCGATAAGATTGATGTCTATATTGATGAAATAGACACCAAAGAAAGAAGAATTAGCCTGGGTTTGGTTCTAACCACAAAGCCTGTAGGATACAAGTAATAGATAAAAGGCAAGAGGTAAAAGGTAAAAGAAACCCAAGTAGAAAGTAGTAAGTAGTAAGTAGAAAGCAAAAGATTGTATCTAGTATTTTGTATTATGTATTATGGGAACAATGCATTTTTCTGCATAATACATAATTCATAATACTAAGTTCAGAATTTTTCCCTTTGTTCTTTTTTCTAACCTAGTAGGTAAAAGGCGAGAGACTTCAGCTATCGGACATCGGCTATCGGATATCAGGCATCAGATGTTAGCTGTCGGATGTCGGAATTTGGTCGGAGCCATTATCAAGTATCACGAAGCAAGAATCAAGTATTAAGAATAGTTAAAAGAATTCGGGTCTCAGCTATCAGCTGTCAGCTGTCGACTTTTGAAATTTGTAATCGTGGTTGTTGGTTTTCGGATCTTTAGATTGGTAATTATTGAATTATAATTTCTAAATTTCCAATTTTTAATCCTATATTTTATTTAGATCTATAAACTAGTTAAACAACTTTTGAATATTATTAACCGTTATTTTTGAATTCTGAATTTTAAAACTACAGACTTTCGTCCAGTTTATTGCAAAGTTAACACGCATAATAGCGGACTTGATTTTTCCTATAGTATGTGTTATTATTAATTATATGAGCAATACTCCTGAAGTAAGAATTAGCAGAAGGGATTTTTTAAAATTGATGGGTGTTGGGGCGTGTGCGACGGTTCTTTCTGCTTGCAGTCTTAATCCTAATGAATTACCTATTTCCAGTAGTAACGAGACTTCTGGAAATAGCAAGGATTTGCCTCAACCAGAACCAAGTTCTACTCAACAAGTAGATTTGGAAATAACACCAGAGGAAGCTAAGTCATCTATTATACAAGAAGAGAGCCAAATTGAACCTCTTGGATTAAAATGGTCAAGTGAACCTTTACATTTGGACGGGGAAGGTGATGTTCCCATTCAGTCTTGGTCTTTTAATAGCAGTGAAATAAGTAATTTAGTTGCTAACGGAAGAGAAGTGATTGTTCCAGTCTTGCCTCTTACTCCTCAGATTGTAGATACAATGCGAGCATCTGCTCCTTTAATGCAAACTGCAGTTGAAAGTGGCGCTGTGAATAGTTGGGTATGGCTTTTTCATTGGACTAAACATGCTCAGCAAGCAGGTCTTTCCAGTTACGAGCTGACTAAATATTCTCAGTTCTTATCAGAGATAGTTAGAGGCGCTTTAGATGGACAAGACATGATAATCAAAGTTGTGGGTTCTGAAAAATATCCAGATGGGTATATTTTTATTCGTGAGTTATCAAATGGAAGTAGATTTATGGTCAAACTTTCACCAGATGGTTCACCGATCACTGCTTTTAATACAGCTTTAAAAGATGGTAAGATTAGCCCGCAAGAAGCTGCTAGATATTTTTCGAAGTTAAGATTGGTGGGAGAGGAGGTTAAGCCAAATGAAGTTCCTGCCAAAATAAAAGAGCTCTGGCGGGAAGGACCTCCTCCTATTTGGCGTTTTTGGTGGTGGGCATTGTCTTATCAGGCTAGTGCCCTTGGAAAGACTTTGGTGGAATATTTGAATGGCTTGCCTAGAGGAATTACTATTCTTGTAGTGCCTGTCTATATGTTTAGTTGTGATAATCCAGCTAATCAAATGTTGCCGGATTGTAACCAGAGGCAACAGTAGATTTTTAAAGATATGATGTCAGAAATAGATTTTGGTACAAGTAAAGATGGCTCTGATTTAGATTCTATTTTGGGTGAGTTTAAGGCTGATGTTGCTTCTAAAGAACAACTAGAACCAGGTCAGACAGAGGCTTTAGTTTATGACTTGTTAGGCAAGTTTCTTGGTTGCCAAGAAGGTCGACCAATTTCTATTTTTTCTGAAGAAGAAAGGAGAGAAGCAGTTAAAAAAGTTTCTGCCGTTGTTGGACAAATCTTAGAAATATACCCGCAGCATAGAAAAAGTTTTGAAGAGTACAATGAAACACAGAAAAGATCGGGAAGGCCTGACCTCGTGCTTAAGATATCTAGTGGTAAAGGTAAAGATCGGTAACATTTTAGTCTACAATTTTAGCTTCGTTGGTTAGTTATCAGATATCAGGTTTCAGTCCAAGTCAGTTGAAGCTAGCCGGAAGACAGTATCTAGTATTTTGCATTATGTATTATGGGAACAATGCATTTTTCTGCATAATACATAATACATAATACTAAATTCAATGTTCCTAATCTGTGTTTGCATTTTGTTTATTGGTGCCGACCTTGCCACCCTACCTTTAAAGGGTTGGTGTTTATTCTCTAATCTCTAATTCTTTTTTTGAATCTGATCTCTTAGGTTGATATAATATTCCTGCTGCCTTATATTGCTGTCTTGGAAAGGCTTGAACGCAGAACTTCTGAAATTTTGGACGCTACTGTTTTTTGCTGCGGCGAAGCTTCTGATGATTGGAAGTTTGCTGGCAATGATTCTTTGGTTTACTTGTGGTGGGAGAAGGTTGTAAAAGTCTATAAGTTGGGTCCCTGGCCACACATGTCCCTTTCTGAACGTTTACACCAGGTTTCTTTATATCAGAGAATTACTAATCTTGCCTCTTGCCTTTCTGATAGCGAAGATTGGCAGCTTCGTTTGCCTTTTAATCGTATTAGTGTTCCGGTAAGAGTGATTCCTATTGAAAGAATAATTCAGTGTTCTTGCTGTAGTTCTTGCGCTTCTGTCAGTGAATTTATTGAAGGTAAGAATTTGGAGGAAGCAAAAAGATCTAGCTTGCCTTTTGATGTAGCTGAATTGAAGCAAGCTTTACCTCACTTTTCCTTAGAACTTAATGACCGATTTTTGGTTTTTGGCATATCTTTGACTCCGATTAATATTAAGTATCTAGAAGGTAAGCTTTTTATCACCGACTTGTGTTCTGAACTGTCAAGTTTGGGGGAGAGAAGGTAACGGTCATCGGACATTAGACATCGGATTTCAGCCATCAGCTATCGGCTGTCGGGGGTTGGATATCGGAATTCAGTCGGAGTTGGTCGAAGCTAGTCGGAGTTAGTAGAAATTAGAACGTAGTAAGTAGAAAGCAGAATTCTATAATCTATAATCCAAAATCTATAATCTAATCATAAAGTTTTGACTTTTGATTTTTAAGTTTTAAGTTAATTTTTTTAGCTATCTAAGATTTACTTGACTTTTTTCATACAAGTCCTATAATACTTATTAAGTTATGGCAAAGTCAGAGAGGCGACTTTATCTTGAATCAAATAGATTACAATCTAATCCAGAGCCTGGTTTGTCATTTTTTTCAGAAAAGAAAAGAGATAATGTTGCAATGTTTCTCAGGGGATTAGAAGGAGAGCCTTTTGATGGAACCAGAAGAGTACCAAGACTTTATAATGCTGATTATCTTCATGATGTCTATTCACAAGAGGTAATATCGTATCTTCTTGGTCGCAGAATAGGTCAAGCTTTAAAGTATTCTGAGCAGAACGGAAATGCTAGAAAGATTGCAATCGGGGTTGTTGGAATTGAAGGTATGAATACTGCTCCTTGGGGAGATAGCCCTGATGATAGGAGACGTCTTGGAGAGATTGGAAATATAATTAGAGGTCCTTACTCAGAACAAGTATCAAGGGTTTTTTCTAAACTATATTCTGCTTTTAAGTTAGGCCAATTAGAAGAAAGAGTAGAAAAAAGAGATTTGACAAAAGATTTAATAAATCTTGTGAAAACAGTTGAAGAAATTGTTTCAACAAGAGCTAAGCTTTCAGCAGAAGGGGGAAGGGGAATAAAGCACTTTACAGAAGGGGAAGAGAAAGTTAGCGGTAGAAGATCAAAAGTTCCTGGTTCAGTCTTTGCCGGTGTTGCTCTTACTTCAATTCTTGCGTCTTGTGCTCCCTTACCACCAGCTATTATTCAGGAGTTACCCACGCCGTCTTTGAGTGGGGAGGTTGATAAAGCTCAAGAGGATGCCCAGATAGCAACTGTCGTTCCTCAAACAATAACAGTGGTAGTACCCGAAACTATCCAATCTGAACCACTTCAAGCCCAAACATCAGAACCAACTAAAACACCAGAACCAACATCAACTTTCACACCCGAGCCAACACCTACTCCCACTGAAATTACTCTTGATATATACCACAACTTCTCAGGTTTTGAAGAAGGGAAGTGGAAGATGCCTGAAGAATCAGAAATTCCTGTTATCTCATATGAGGATATAACAAGCGGCAGACTTCTTGAGAAAGAACTAAAGCTTTTGTCAACAGGAGAAGTAACTCCTTTTACTGGCAATGAAGTGCCTTTGGAGATAATTTATTTTGAATATTCAAATGGTCAAGCTTTAGTTAACTTAAAAGGCGAATTTTATAAGATCTATGACGGTTTGGTAGATGAACCCGATAAGGTTCCTTTTCGAGTGACTTCTCTTTCTTTTGTAGATATTGAAGGAACTCGACTTCTTGTTTTGGGTGTAGCAATGCATGAATCTGATGGCCGTGTTGCTGTTTTGCACTATGCTTTTGAGAATTACAAGGATCAGTTTGTAATCAATATGGTTCAGATTGCTGTAAATCGCAAAGCTTATGCTTTACCTTGGGGTGTTGTACACAAACCTTATTATGAGGGTTTTGGTTGGTATGATTACAACAAAGAATCATTCATGCTTGAGATGTATCAAGACGAAGAAGGTAAAAAAGAGAGGGAGAGTTTGCTTCAGGAATGGAACGATACAGGTAAAGCTCCTGAAAAGCTTCAAAAAATATTGCTTTTGGGCTTTATTGGACCATGGGATCCTTACAGACAGCGTGATATAAAGCCCAAGCCTTGAATACTTGTAGGGTTCTGTTATATCATTAATTATGAGACGTTTGCTGCCCATTTTCCTTCTTATAGTTTTTTCTTCTTTTTCAAAATTGGCTTTTGTTTCTCCGGTTTTTTCTGCATGCCAAACTTATTTCGAGTGTTCACAAAATGAAGATTGTGCTTCTTGTTGTGATGGTTATACCCATTGCACTTATACCTGTAACAGGTCTGTTACGCCAAGTCGTTGTGCCTGGTCTGTGGGCAATTCTTGTACAAATTGGTGTGACAATGGGCCATGTCTATATTATAGTAATGTTAATCCGCCTGGTTGCTATAAGAATCAGGTCTGTTGTAGCGGAAACCCTTATGATACACGAGTAGTATCTTGCAGTGGTTGTTCTGGTGGTGGTGGTTCTTCAACACCTCCACCTTCAGACCAATCTCCCAAAGGCTATCTTGACGTTTTAGACCCTTTGACGTGTTCAGCTTTGGGTTGGGCATGTGATCCTGACAGATATAGTCAAGCTTTGAATGTTAATATAAATTTTGGTTCTACTGTTGCTGCAACAGGATTAGCTAATGCTACTCGTGAGCAGGCTGTAGCAAATGAATGTGGAGGTAATGCCAACCATGGTTTTAATATCCAATTGCCACCAAGCTATCGTGATTCTACCTTACGTTCTTACAGCGCTATTGCCTTAGGAATCAACAGTGCTGGTACTCAAAATAACAATAATACTACTCTGCTGGGTAGTCCAAAATCTTTAGCTTGTATTACATGCTCAATTTCCTTGCCAAGTTTAACCCTGAACGGATATGGTGATTCAAGGACAGTCACTCCTACTGTAATCATAAATCCTTCAGGTTCAACAGGTTATCGTGTTTTAAATGTAGCTTATTCTGTAAACAACACAAGTGCCTTAAGTATTTCTCCAACAACATCTTCTTCATTTCCTTTTGGTGCCACCATAACAGCCTTGACTGGTACTGGAAGTTATAGTTATACAGGGACTGCGACTATTACTGATAGCCAAGGAAGGACAGGAGGTCCAACATGCGCATTTACAGCAAATGTTTCAATAATCCCTCGTGCCTGGTGGCAGGTAACCAATATGGATGTTGTATCAGGAGTGGGCATTACTTCTATTCTTCCTACTGCCTCCACATATTTTAATCTAAAGCCAGGCACTTCATCCTCTGATACTCCAGGTGTTCCTATCTATTCAGGATCAATTAATCTTGGAGCAGGGAATGTCTCAGAAACAGGATGGAATGTCCAAACAGGTGTTCCTCAATCATATTTATCATATAATTACAATTATTTCTTTAGCCGTGTTCCAGCTGAGGTAAAAAATGCTTGGAATAATCTAACTAGCCCTTCCTTAATTTCAGGTAATATTAGCATTAATTCATTGACATATTTTAACAACACCAACTCATATTCCTTTGGTGGCTATAGATGGATATTAATCCAGAAAAACTCATCAGGAGTAGCAAGCCTTACTATAAATGGCACTATTTCTGTTCCTTCCTCGTCTAGATATATATTTCTTGTTGATGGAGACTTGAATATTAACAGCAATATTTCAGTTGACACAAATGGCCTGATTATGTTTATTGTCAGTGGTAATATAAATGTAAATCCTTATGATGTCACTTCAATTTCTGGTATTTACCTTACCAACAATCAATTTAACACAGGCACAAGAGGCCAAAACCAAGACACTTCTCTTAATATTACCGGTTCTGTAGTAGCTCTTAATAGATTAAATCTTCAAAGATCCCTTACTAACAATGATAATCCAGCAGAAAAATTCACCCTTAGTCCATCTTTTATTCTCCAAATTCCATACAATTTTCTCCAAAGAAACTTCAACTGGAGAGAAGTAAACCCAGGCATGTGACCTCATTCAGATATCGGATATCGGAATTCAGACATCGGACATCAGACAACGGATTTCAGCTATCAGACATCAGCCGTCGGATATCGGACATCGGCTATCGGGAGTTGGTCTCCGCCTGTGGCGGAGCTAGTCAGAGTTGGTCCCTCCTAGTCGGAGGGTTAGTCGAAGCTAGTCAAAAGCTAGTATTTAGTATTTTGCAGGGAATACAAGTAGAAAGTAGAATGTAGAATGTAGTAAGTAGAAAGCAAAAATATAAATTAGTTAAAAGTTAAAAGTTCAAAGTGCAAAGTTAATTTGCTAGATTTTACTTGTGACAAGGACAAGCTATCACACCCCTTTAAAGGACAGTCCTTTAAAGGGTCCAACTCTAAAAAGTAGTTAAAAGTTAAAAGTTGGAATTTATTTGTTTGTAATTTGGAATTTGCCTGCCCTGAATCGAATTTATTCTGGTTCAGGGTTTAGAATTTAGATATTAGAATTTAGAATTTGTATATTGTAATTTGTGTATTGTTTGTATATTGTGATTTGGAATTTGTGATTTGATTCTCTAATCTCTAATCTCTAATCTCTATCTTCCCATTGTTTCCTTTATTGCCTGGTTTAAGTATTTGAATTCTCTTGCTGAGGCGACATTTTCAAACCCTAGTCTTTTTGCCTCTTTTATTCTTTTATCCTGCGCTATAACTTCTCTTATTTCACCTAAAAGCCCAAGTTCACCAATTGCAATTGTTTTATTGGGGAAAGGCTTGTTATAAAAAGATGAAGAAATAGAAAGAGCAACAGCCAGGTCGCAAGCATTTTCTTCTATTTTTATTCCTCCTGTTACATTAACAAAAATATCCTGATCATAAAGGGGGAGGGAACATCGCTTGATTAAAATGGCAATAATCAGCTCCATTCTTTTTGCATCAATTCCTTGTGCAATTCTTTTGGGAAATGCCGATTTACTGGGAGTAGTTAGGCTCTGAATTTCAACTAAAACAGGTCTTGTTCCTTGCATTGTAGATGAAACTACACTGCCCGAGACATTTTTTGCTCCTTGGGTCAGAAAAATTTTGTCGGCATTAGTAAGAGAGGTAAGACCGCGATCAGTCATTTCAAAAATGCCTACTTCATCAGTTGGTCCAAACCTATTTTTAACAGCACGAATCAGTCTTAATTGTAGCGATTTTTCGCCCTCAAACCATAAAACTGTATCAACAATGTGTGCAAGAACAGCAGGTCCTGCAACAGCGCCTTCTTTGGTGATGTGGCCAACAATAAAAACAGGAATGCCTTCTTTTTTGCCAAAATTGACTAGTCTAAATGCACATTCTCTTACCTGGCCAACTGATCCCGCAAGGCCGTTTAAGTCAGAAGTTGACATTGTTTGAATTGAATCTATTATTGCCAGGGTTACGTCTTTTTTGTTTTCCTCGAGTGTTGAAATAATAGCATCAATATCTGTTGATTCAAGAATAACAATATTTGGGTTTTTACTTTTCAGACGATCAGCTCGTGTTGCAATTTGAAGTGCAGATTCTTCTCCTGAGGCATAGAAAACTTTGTTTTTTTTGTCTTGCGAGGTTACTTTATTTGCAAGTTGCATAAGGAGAGTAGATTTGCCAATTCCAGGTTCACCTGCAATTAGAATTACCTGTCCTTTGACGATTCCGCCCCCTAAAACACGGTCGAGTTCACTGCTTCCGCTTGAGATTCTTGGCGATCTTTCAAGATTGACCTTATCAAGTGTTACCACATTTATGGCACTTTTTGTTCTTTTTGTACTAGTCTTTTCATCTTTTAGGAACGTTTCAACCATTGAGCCCCAAGAGCCACAGTTGGGGCATTTGCCAGACCACTTAACTTGAGAGTAACCGCATTGTTGGCAGACAAATTGGGAGCGATTTGCCATAACTATAGTATCTCGTATCAAGTATCACGAATCAAGAGGGGTTAGAGAATAGAGATTACAGAATACAGAATACAGATTAGAGATTATAGAATCAAATCACAAATTCTAAATCACAATATACAAACAATACACAAATTACAATATACAAATTCTAAATTCTAAATCCTAAATTCTAAACAATTTTACAATTACCCAATTCTTCAAATAACAAATTAACTCAAAACTTAAAAATCAAAAGTCAAAACTTTGGATTATAGAATCTAGATTTAGGATTTAAGATTTATGAATTAAGATAGCAATCAACTCTAGCAGCTGATGTCTGATAGCTGAAATCCGAATTCTTTTACCTTTTACCCCTTGCCTTTTACCTATTAGGTTAGAACATAGAACATAGAACAAAGGGAAAAAATCTGAACTTAGTATTATGAATTATGTATTATGGGGATAATGCATTTTCATGCATAATACATAATACAAAATACTAAATACAATCTTTCGGCCAACTTCGACCAACTCCGGCCTAATTCCGATAGCCGACGACTGAAGTCTGACAGCTGATATCCGACATCCGATGTCCGACATCCGACAGCTGACTGCTGACGTCTGAAATCCGATGTCCCCAACTTATCCACAATTTTTATCTGATTTTTAAAATGCCTATTTAATGGGATAAATTGCATGTAAAAAACTATAGGGATGTTGATTTTATGAGGATTTTTAGCTATAGGATTTGACAATTGGGGTTTATAATGCTAGAATTTTCTTGGTACTTGAAAATAAAAAAAAGAGCATCCTGCTCTCGGGGGAGAACAAGCCTCGCTTACCGCTAGCGGTATTTCCGAACCGGAACCAATGGCCACGAGTAAGCAAAGCTTGCGAAAAAGAAACCTTTTTCGCAGGAATGCTCTTTTTTAGGCTTTTCCCGCTTTCGCGGGAAAAGGACAGGCTAAATAAAACCTATTAAATTATTTATTACCAAATTTTTGATCTGTCAAGAGCCAATTTCAAATTATGAGGCTAAAAGGCTTATTTTAAGATCTTAGCCTATAAGTTTTTTAAAGAAGAAAAGGGGTGTTTGTTCGCTTCTTTAAGGGGCGGGTGGTATGTAGGGCAGGCGTACTACCCGCTCCTTAAGGGAGTGTAAACACCCTTTTTCTGTTATTAATATGGATCCTGTGCTTTTGCATATTTATTATCAGCAAAACCCTCAAGTGGAGATAATCCCCAAAAGGGTTAAGCTTTCTGTGGCTCAAATTTTGCGCAAGGCTTCTTTGTTAACTTTTGCTTTTGGCTTTTTGATTTTCTTAATTCTTTATGCTCCTTCTTTGATATTTATGGCGCTTGGTGCCTCAAAACCTTCTTATTTGCTTTTTAGGAAAGCCAAAGACACGCCCTCTACAACTATCAGCTATCAAGCCAAAATTGATGATTATCAGCCTCGCCTTGACACTTCTTTGCCGCTTGAAAGCCGGATTTCTATTCCTTCAGTTGGTATTAATACCAAGATTAACGAAATGTCTTATGAGAATTATGAGGAGGCTTTGAAGGTTGGGGTTTGGCGTGTGCCTGATTTTGGCACGCCTTATGAAAGGAAGGCTCCTGTTATTTTAGCTGCTCACCGCTATGGCTACTTAAGGTGGAGCGTGCCTTACCGTCTTAAAAATTCTTTTTACAATTTGCCCAAGGTTAAGGTTGGTGATACCGTTGAAATTATCTGGCGTCAAAGAAAATATATCTATGAAGTTTATGCTGAAGGGAAGGGGGAGGAGATTACTGATTATTCTGCTGATTTGATTTTGTATACCTGCGAGGATTTGACTTCTCCTGTTCGCATTTTTAAATACGCGAGATTAATAAGAGTCTAAGCTTACATCAGACATCGGCTCTCGGCTATCAGCTTTCGGACATCGGACGTCAGACGTCGGATTTCGGACTTCAGATATCAGATTTCAGCAGTTAAATATTTGAGTTTATCGGCTTATGAGAGATTGAGGCCATTTGTTTTTATCTTATTTGAGAAGGAATTAATTTGTCTTCCTAGAATTTTGAAAGAATTCTGAAGTTCGTCTGTATTTATTTTGTAAACAGTCTTAATTATCTGCAGAAGCGCAACTACTTCATTTGAGGGCCCTGAGGCAATTTGTAGATAATTTAAGAAATGTCTTCTGCTTCTTTTATAGCCTTCAGCGATGTTGGTAACTATAGATATTGAAGCTCTTCTTATCTGGTCGCAGAGGGAATAGTCTTTTTTGAGCCTTGGTGTTTGAGTTAGAAGGTATATTTTTGAAGTTAAATCCATTGCTGTTTGATATATATGAAGCTGTTCCATTATCTAATAATAGCAATTTTTAGTTCTGATGTAATTCTCTTATTAACAGGGTTTGTTTGAAGTTTAGATTTTAAGATCTAATCTCTGAATTCTGATAGCCGATATCCGATGTCTGACATCCTATAAACTTGACAAATGCATTTACTATAGTGTATAATACCGACTTAGTATGAAAAGACTTATAGTAATATTAGCTGTTTTGGCAGCCCTTGTGGGAAGTAATAGTCGTGTTTTGGCTCAAGAACAAGTTTGCACTACTGTTTATGGCGGTGGTGTTGTTTGTGGCGCTAAAGCTCCTGAACATAAACCAGTTGAAACTGGTATTGAGGATTACCCCTTACTCTTCGCCTTGGGTCTTTTGGGCTCAGGTGCCATCCTTTATCGTCTTTCAAAGAAAATTGCTCTTTAAAAGATAGTAGTAGAAAGTAGAACGTATTAAGTAGAAAGCAAAAGATTGTATCTAGTATCTTGTATTATGTATTATGCATTAAAATGCATTATCCCCACAATACATAATTCATAATACTAGGTTCAAAATTTCTCCCTTTGTTCTTTGTTCTATGTTCTAACCTAATAGGTAAAAGGCAAGGGGTAAAAGGTAAAAGAATTCGGATTTCAGCTATCAGCCGTCAGCTGTTGGAGTTGATTGCTATCTTAATTCATAAATCTTAAATCCTAAATCTAGATTCTATAATCCAAAGTTTTGACTTTTAAGTTTTGAGTTGTTTGATCATTCAGATTTTACTTTCAAGGTAACTTGAAGGTAAAAAGTTGACTGATCAAAGAGCTTTCAATGCGAAAGCTTTATTTGAGAGGTCGGCACTTTAAAAATCGAGGCTAAAATAGTCGGAGTTGGTCGGAGTTGGTCCTCGCTTACAGCGGGGTTGGTCGGAGTTGGCCAAAGCTGGCGGAAGTAGAGATTTCATTTGACCTCCTTTTTCTTTTGTGCCTTAGGAGCCAGCCTGCGGTTAGGGCTTTTGGTATTAGCTATTCGGCTTTCAGACGTCAGACGTCGGACATCAGACATCGGATGTCAGATGAGTCGGACATCAGTTTGCTAATACTCGAAGCCCTAGCCGTTAGGTTAGGTTCTCTGGCCAGAGAAAAAAACTCTGTTTTCTGTAAGGAGGTCTAAGATGAAAGACAAAAAGAAAGTCTTTGTTTTAATTTTGTTGGTGGTGGCGATGGTGGCCGCTGCAGTGCTGCTTTGGCGCCCTTGGGCTAGAACGGCCACTGCTCAGCCGCCCACGTCCGCGCCCGATTTCCAGCAGATGATAAATTCAGCTGTTGAGACGGCACTGGCCCAGTCAACCATGCCCGCGGCTACACAGATTGCCACGGCCACATCTGGGCTCGTTGCCACCGGACTGCCGGAGGCGATTTCCAGCAACGGCTGGGAGATTACCGAGATCGATGTCCAGAACGATCCGGTTGTTGTCGCCTGGCTGCTGAAGGTTCAAGCACCAGCACCCGAACTCTGGCCAACATTTCCAAATGTGGTAAATCCATTAGTGCCTGATTTTCAGGTTGCAAACGGAGTCGAGTACGGCCAGGATATTTCGCCCTTCTGCGAGCAAGATCAGCGATGCGACTGGGTGGTTCCCGCTTGGTCTTATCGTTTAATCTCGGGCGATTACAAATTCACTTCGCCGAAATTTAACTACTCGTGCGTAAACGTTGAGGGTCAGCCCCGTAAGGGATGCCTGATTGTTTTGTTCAACGTGATGAACGAAAGTTATACTTGGCGGGATCAGAGTGTCGACAACGGTTTCACAGTCGTTGGTCGTTACTGGAACGGTGACCAATTGCAATGGGCTGTCTGGGGTCTGACGAGCCACGCTGCGGCAAATATGTTGAATTTCCCAACGCTACGTGATCCTACAACTGGGAATGTTCTCAACGCTGGAGGGAATTCAGCAAATGCTGGCGCAAACTGCGGCGTTCAACCGAACGCTTGCGGAACGGTTGACGTTGTTGTCATTGTCCATGCGGGAGACCGCATTTTGGCAACGATGCATACCACCGTCACAAAGTAGCTTTATCCTTAAGTGTTTGCCTCGATAAGGCCCTGCACATTTATTTTCTTTTACCTTCGGGTAATTGAATTTATTTGTGCAGGGCCAACTTTTCTTTTATATCTTAGTTCTTCGTTGTAAAATAAAATTATGTCTTCCAGACTTAAATACCTCTTTAAATTTTTTATTCCTTTTATAATTTTTCTGATCGCACTTTTTATTTCTTATAAAAACTATACTCCTGGTACTTTTCTTCTTGGCTGGGATTCTCTTCATCCTGAGTTTGATTTCAAACTAAATCTTGCTCGTGTTTTTTCTGGAGTTTGGCGTGAGGATCAGGGAATTGGAGCACTAGCTTCTCATTCGCATATGGCGGATGTTTCAAGAATTGTTCTTTTGTGGATTGAGTCTTTCTTCTTGCCGCAAAACATGTTGCGTTATTCTTATATTTTTTTATGTTTGATTTTAGGGCCTTTAGGTTTTTACTTTTTCTTTGACTATGCTTTGAATAAAAAGAAGACTTTTGGGGGCAGTCTGGCTTCATTTTTGGCCTCTATTTTTTATCTTCTTAACTTAACCATTCTTCAGCATTTTTTTGTTCCTTTTGAAATGTTTCCTGCTCAATTTGCCTTTTTGCCGTGGGTTTTTCTTTTTGTTTTGAAATATCTAAAGGAGGGCAAGAAGAAAAACCTTTTTTTGTTTTCTTTTATGAGCTTTCTTGCATCGCCTCAAGCTTATGCATCCGCTTTATATTGGGCTTTCTTGGCTTCTTTTTTGGGTTTCTTGTTCTTCTATTTTATTCTTGATAGAAAGAAAGAAACTCTAAAGAAAGCGCTTTTGCTTTTTGTTTGTCAGATTTTAGTTAATTCTTATTGGCTCTTGCCTAATCTTTACGGAGTGTTCTCAGGTTCTGCCAAAACCATAGTTAATGCTCGAATAAACCAGCTTTTTTCTCCTGAGGCTTTTATTCGTAATGAAGAATATGGTACCTGGAAAGATCTGATTTTGGGTAAGAATTTTCTTTTTGATTGGAGAGCTTTTGATTTTAAGGCTAATACTTTTTCCGATCTAATGGCGCTTTGGAATAATTATCTAGAAAAGCCTTGGGTGAAAGAGATTGGTTATTTCTTTTTTACAGTTTCTCTCTTTGGTTTTGTTATTTCTCTTTTTAAAAGAGAAAAAGTGTCTTTTGCTTTTTTGTCAGTTTTGATAATTACTCTTTTCTTCCTGCAGAATTTGAATGGTCCTTTAGGTTTTGTTTATCAAATTTTAGTTGACAGATTTGAAATTTTTAGGGAAGGCTTCAGAATGCCATTTACAAAATTTTCTATTCTTTATCAGTTTGTTTTGTCGTTTTATTTTGGAGCTTTCTTTTTCTATTTATTCAATTTACTTTCAAAAAATAGGTGGTTGAGGGTTTTCAATTTGATTGTTTCTTTTGCTATTTTGGCTTCTTTGGTGTATTTTATGAAGCCTGTATTTGAAGGCCATTTTATTAGTGATGTGGTCCGAAGACCTCTACCCACTGAGTATTTAATGCTTTTTGACTATTTTAAGAGTAGAGAAGGGCGGATTGCGGTTTTTCCTGTTTATTCCCTTTGGGGTTGGGAGTATCACAATTGGGGTTATGAAGGTTCTGGTTTTTTGGGCTTTGGTCTTAATAACCCGCTTTTAGTCAGAGATTATGACCGCTGGAGTCCTTATAATGAGACTTTTTATAATGAGGCTTCAAATGTTCTTTATAAATATAATTTAGTTGACCTTGACAAGGACGGACCTTGTCAAGGTAAAAAGGAATGCGAGGAAAGAAAGAAGGCGAAGGAGAAAATAGAGGAGTGGAATTTGAAAGTAGTTAATGAATTTGAAAATGTGCTTTCAAAATACAATGTTTCCTATCTTCTTTTGGATGAGTCGATTTTAAATGCTGGTGGGGACGAGAAGCTTCTTTTTATTCCTCAAATCAAGGACTTAATTTCTCACTCAAGCGGTATAAAAGAAGCGGCTAAGTTTGGTTTTTTGACGATTTATGAATTTTCTGGAGCATCTTCCGACTCTGTCCAAGCGCCAAAGGAGTATGTGAAGGTAGATGCTAATTTAACATATTCAAAATATGACCCTATATATCAAAAGTATGGTGAATATATCAATTATCAGGAGAGGGAGGGAAAAATAACAGGTTATCCCTTTGTTAATTTTGATCCAAGAGGAGATGTCAAGATTAGCTTGCGAAAAACTATTGACGGGCAGAATCAGTTAGTTTTTGAAAACAACAGAATGAATGCCAAAGTTGTTTTGCCAGTTTCAGAGGCAATTGAAGAAAAGTTTGGGGAGGATCAAGGCTTTAAAGAAGGCTACAATTGTGATTTGAAGAAAAAAGGAACGGCTATAAAAAATCGCCTTGCAAAGGGCAATTTTTACGCGGCTTTAGAGGGTGGTGTTTCCTGCGATTGGTTTTACTATCCACAGGTTTCAAGAAGCAAGGCTTATGTCTTAAGAATAAAAGGTAAGAACTTGAAGGGGAGAAGTCTTAAAATTTACTTTCAGAACTTAAGAACTGGCAGGATGGACCTGGAAGAACTTTTGCCTCAAGGCTCTTTTGATTCCTATTTCGTAATTTTTCCCACAGAGCCTGATTTATCTGAAGCTGGTAGCCAAGAGCTGATATTTGGGGTTCAGCCTGGCTATACTTTGAATGTTGAGACGCGTTCTTTTGGCAGAATCGCTTCAGAAAATATTGTAGAAGATATTACTTTTATACCTATTGATATAGATTGGTTATATCAAATTACGAGCCTTTCAGGTGATGCTCCTCAAGAAGCTAAAAACAATCTTCAGATTGCCTCGTATAAAAAATATAGCACATGGGGCTATAAGGTTGAAACTTTGGGTGATGGTGTTTTAAAGTTGGCTCAAGGGTATGATGAGGGCTGGATAGCCCTTGAAATTCCAAATTCCAAATTACAAATTACAAATATAAAGCTGTTGGAACACAATATGATTAATTCTTGGGCGAATGGGTGGGCGGTTCAGACATCAGTTGATCGGCTATCGGCTGTCGGTAGCCAGGTGGAGATTGATAGCCGAAAACTGACAGCTGATAGAAATACCGTTTTGGTTTTTTATTGGCCGCAGTTTTTAGAGTGGGGAGGATTTGCGATTGGTTTTCTTGTGTTTTTGGTATTGATAGCTGGTATGTTAAAAACTTCCCGAAAGTCTTAGGCTTTTCTAGAGGACAGGAGGGAGGTTTAAGTGTTTTTCTATTCTTTCAACTCTTTTTCTTAGCTCCAGGTATTTATTGTCAAAGAAATTTACAATAGTTTTTATATCTTTTCTAATTTGGGCAATATCTTCTTTGACTGGTGAAAGTTCCTCTTTTATCATCTCTCTTGTTTCTTTTCTAATCTCACCTCTTGCTTGGGTCAATTCTTCTCTTACTATTTTCCTGGTTTTTGTTTCAACTGCCTCTTCAACTGCTACTGTTATTCCTTTTTGGATTTGTTTAATGTCGCTTGGAGTTAACATAATTAAAATTTACAAGATTTTTGTTCTTTTATCAACAGCCACGTTGTTCTTTTCTGGGTAGGGGTTTGCGAAGAGGAGGTGTGAACCTGTTCCACCTTCCAGGTGAAATAGCTTCGCACCTCCTACTTATCTAATTTGTATTAGTTTTTTGAAAAGTAATCTCTGGCTTCCAACTTTACTGCTGTATCTTTAATTTTTTCCCATATAGTCTCTTCGTCTTCTTGCCAGCCGTTCCTTCGTGCTTCTCTTAGTTTTTTCCACAGGTCGTCCCATTTTTGCCAAAGCGGATCATCTCGTCTTGGATCGGGGATACCTACGTCTCTGCCAATTTCAACCGCCAACTCACTAAGCCTTTCCTCAAGCAAGTCAAGCTTTGAGTTAGCATCAGGGTTTCCAGTTTCAGCTAAAGGGCGTAAATTTCTTATATCTTTTTGTACTTTTTGATACTCGTCCCAAAGTGGGTGTTGCTCTATATCTTTTCTTTCTGGATCTTTATCCATACAATTGATTATATAATGCAGGTAATGTGTTTTCATCCCGCAGTGGCGTATCTGTTCTAAACCTGGCTTGGAGTTAAAATAACTCAAAACTTAAAACTCAAAAGTCAAAACTTTGGATTATAGAATCTGGATTTAGGATTTAAGATTTATGAATTTTGCTTTCTACTTACTACTTGGTATTCTTTTACCTCTCGCCTTTTACCTATCATCATACTTGATACCCGCTTCGTGATACTTGATACCATTCCGGCAACTCCGACTACTTCCTTATCCCGATATGGCAAGCTAGACCACTTCCGAAGTGGATTACATTGACAAATCGGAATCTTTTACTACAAATACATCGATGTATCTGTAGTAATTCCTTTCTACTTACTACATTCTACTTTCTACTAACTTCTAACAGCCGAAGTCCGACGTCTGACATCCGATGTCTGATGCCCGATCGTCGTTTTCTTATTGACAAAATAAAATTGCTATCATAAAATAACACTAGTTCTCACCTCGGGGACTTTAAGTTCTTCCTAAAAAACTTAAATGAGAATTTAATTTTTTTTGCAAGTCAAATAATTTCAAACTTTATGTCTTTTGATAAAACAGTTTCCACTAATGCCCAAAATCAGTCTTTGCAGGATGAGCCTTTGCTTGAGGGACCTCAGGTGGCAGGCGATTTGGATAAAGGTGATGTCGAGCTTCAAAAACAAGATGGGAGCCGTTCTATTTTGACTGTTGATGAAAGGCCGATTCCTGATGCCAATCTCCCGACAGAATATGTTGAAGGGGTTTTAGATATCGCTCATGAAGGCTCTGGGCTTTTGCGGCCAAAATATTCGCCTTCTGATCGCGATATTTATATTTCAGCTAGCCAAATCCGTCGTTTTAACTTAAGGGTAGGTGATTGGGTTGGTGGCCAGGCAAGGCGGCCGAAGGAAAATGAACGTTATTGGGGGCTTCTTAAAGTAGAGAAGGTTAATGGTTTTCCGGTTGAAAATTTGCCAAGTGAGCGTGTTGATCTTGATGATATGACGGCAATTTATCCTGATGAGAAGATAACTCTTTCAACAGGCAAAGAGCCCCTTTCAACTAGGGTTATTGATTTGGTGGCTCCTATTGGTTTTGGCCAAAGGGGTTTGGTGGTTTCTCCTCCTAAAGCTGGTAAGACTTGGCTGATGAAAGATATCATTGCCGGCATTGCTGCAAATTATCCTGAAGATTCAAAGGAAAAAGATAAGAGAAAGGTGCATTTGATGGCGGTTTTGATAGGGGAAAGGCCGGAGGAAGTTACCGATATTAGGCGCCATATGGAGAAAGTGACAAACGGCAAGGGCGAGGTAGTTGCTTCAAATTTTGATGAGGCACCGGTTGATCAGACAAGAGTGGGCGAGCTTGCTTTGGAGAGGGCAAAAAGGCTGGTTGAATCGGGTGCTGATGTTGTAATTCTTCTTGATTCAATCACTCGCATGGCCCGTGCTTATAATTTAGCTTTGCCAACTTCGGGCAGGACGCTCTCAGGCGGATTTGATCCTATGGCTCTTTTTCCTGCCAAGAAGTTTTTTGGGGCGGCAAGAAAAATTGAAGGCGGTGGTAGTTTGACAATTATTGGCACTTGCTTGGTTGATACAGGTAGCCGTATGGATGACTTGATTTATGAGGAGTTTAAGGGAACTGGCAATATGGAGCTTCATCTTGATAGAAAACTGGCTGAAAGACGCATTTTCCCGGCCATTGATTTAACTCGCTCGGGAACCCGCCAAGAGGAGCTTTTGTATGATAAGGATGATTTGCCCAAGGTTGTGACCATGAGGCGAATGCTTGATTTGATGGGGGATGATGAAAGAACCGAGCTTTTCCTTCAGAAGCTAAGGGAAACCGACGACAACAAAACCTTCCTTGCCACTTTGACAAAAGCGTGAACTCCAAGTAGAAAGTAGGACGCAGTGGATGTCGGACATCGGACATCAGACTTCGGATATCGGCTGTCGGATGTTGGTCAAAGTTAGTCGCAAGATTGTATTTAGTATTTTGTATTATGTATTATGCATGAAAAGGCATTGTCCCCATAATACATAATTCATAATACTAGATTCAAAAATTTTCCCCTTTGTTCTATGTTCTTTGTTCTAATCTCAAGTTTTGACTTTTGACTTTTAAGTTTTAATTTAATTTGCAATTTGGAAATTGGAAGTTGTATGTTGTTTGTTGCCTTCGGAAAAGGCTAAAGTGGTAGGGTATGAGGAGGTGCGAAGCTATTCCACCTGGAAGGTGGGGCAGCTTCGCACCTCCTCCTCTCGTCTGAGTAATTTTTATTTACATCACAGAAATTTGACCAAAGGCATTCTGTGTGGTAAGGTAAATACCGCCAATGGAAGATTCATTTCAACAGCTTTTGGATCTCTTTGAGGAGATAAAACTTTTTCTCAAGGATCTTTCTGAATTTATCGTCAAACATCTCCGCCTTTCTTTCTTCAAGTTTGAGCTTGGCAAAAAAATCTTTGCAACAGCGCTTTACCGCCAAAGGGGAAAACTTGCCGGTCGTTTTATGCATACGGGCATGGCCTCGCTTGCCGCTTTAGGGGTTTTTATGGCGCCTGTTGTTGCCAACGAATTTCCCGGCCGTTCAGTTGACCCTTGGAGTTTTGCTCCAAGCGGCGCTGTCCTTTCGGCTGCAACAGAAGAACAGGCGACGGAGACTGTGGTTTCTGATAGATTGCGCGAGAAGATTATTGAATATATAGTTGCTCCTGGAGATACAATTTCAAGCATTGCCAAAAAGTTTGATGTCTCAGAGGATACAATTCGCTGGCAAAATAAACTTGATAAAAAAGGAACCATTAAAGTTGGGCAAACCCTTGAAATTTTGCCAGTAACAGGGGTTTCTCATAAAGTTCAGAAAGGGGATACAGTTTATTCTATTGCCAAAAAATATGACGCCTCGCCACAGGCTATTGTAGATTTTCCTTACAATACTTTTACCAATGATGAGACTTTTGCTTTGGCTGTGGGGCAGATAATCATAGTTCCTGATGGTGTGATGCCAGCTGAGACGCCAACAGGTCCTAGTGAGCGAATTCGCCAAATTACGCCTGATGCGGGAACTGTAGTTGCTTCAGGCAATTTTGTTTGGCCGGCTTCTGGCTCAATCACGCAGAGATTCGCCTGGTACCACAAAGGAGTTGATATTGCCAATAAAGCTGCTCCTGATATCTTGGCGGCTGATTCTGGTAAAGTTATTGTCGCCGGCTGGCCTGATAATTATGGCTATGGCAATCGGGTAATGATAGATCACGGCAATGGCTTTGTTACTTTGTATGCTCATCTGTCTGCCATTTATGTTAAGGTAGGGCAGACTGTCTCAAGAGGCTCGGCAATTGGGAAGATGGGATCAACTGGCCGTTCAACTGGTACGCATCTTCATTTTGAAGTAATCAAATCAGGAACCCACATTAACCCTCTTAATGTTCTGAAGTAGGTCAAAGTCGGCCGGAAGATAGTATCTAGTATTTTGTATTATGTATTAGGCAGGGAATAAAAGTAGAACGTAGAATGTAGTAAGTAGAAAGCAAAAATATAAATAGTTAAAAGTTCAAAGTTAAAAGTTAAAAGAATTCGGATTTCAGCTATCAGCCGTCAGCTGTCAGAAGTTAGTAGTAAGTAGAATGTAGAATGTAGTAAGTAGAAAGCAACGGATTTCAGATATCAGCTATCGGACGTCGGCTATCGGAGTTGGTTGTTATCTTAATTCATAAATCCTAAATCCTAAATCTCAAATCTAGATTCTTGTTTGTGATTTGGAATTTGCCTGCCCTGAATCGAATTTATTATGGTTCAGGGTTTAGAATTTAGAATTTTGTTCTTGTGATTTGTGTATTGTAATTTGGTGCTTGGAATTTGTTTGTAATTTGGAACTTGGAACTTGGAATTTTATTCTATGTTCTTTGTTCTATTTATGGTTGCGGTGTTGTTTCAGGCTGTGGAGTGGGAACAGCTTCTGGGCTTGGTGGTGCTGCTTCTTCTGGTAAGTTAACCGGCGGTTCAACTACTTTTTCTGCTTTTTGTGGAGGAGTTAATTCCTCTGGTTTTACTTCGCCAGTTTTACCAGTTTCTTTCTTGGCCTCCTTTTTAGCCTGCAAGTCGTCTAGCTCCTTTTTAACGATCTGCCAGTCGTTTGAGTCTTTCTCAAGCAGACTTAGCGTGTTTGTCATCTCGGCAATGGCTTTATCTGTGTCTCCTTTCTCGCGGTAGGCAACAGCCAAGTTGTAGCGAGCGTTGGCCCAGTCGGGTTTGGCAATAACTGCAAGTTTAAAAGTGTCAATGGCATTTTCATAATCGCCGATGGCAAAGTAAGTGCCTCCTAAGGAAACTCTTAGAAGTGGATTAGCAGGGTCAAGAGCCACAGCTTGCCCCAAAGCTTGGATAGCGAATTGATCTGCACCTTGGGCAAAGGCCATAACTTGCCTATAAAGATTTCCCAAAAGCTCCCAGTTATCTGCTCTTTGCGGATTCAAAGAAACTGCATTCTTGCCTTCTGTGATTGACTCTTGAATCAGCTGGCTTATGGTGTTTTTCTCATCATCTGTAATTTTCTCGCCTTCTTTTTTCTGGGCTATGGATTGTGCTACTAAAAAATCAAGCTGGGCAACCGAGGCATGATAGCGATCAACCTTAGGATTTCTTTGAATTGCCTTGGCGATTTTCTCATAAGCAGTCTTGGCGTCGTTTCTTTTGACAGCATCTAAGGCCTGTTTGAAATAGTATTCAGCCGATACAGTTTTTGCTCCAAAATAGAAAAAGACAATTACTCCAATAATAAGAGGAAGGCTGACAAGAAGAGAAGCCATAATTGATGTTTGTCTTTCTTTTTCTTGCACAGCCTCAAAGTTAAAGACAACCTTTTTACTTTTTGAATTCAAGGCAAGATAGGAAAAGAAGACTAAAAGAGCAGGGAGGTAAGGACCGCTTACAAAAAGGGCAAGAAGCGAAAGCGCAAGGCCTATTTTCAAGAAATCAAATTGTATTTCATCTTGGTTTTCTGTTGTATCTCCCTTTTTGGCCGTTAAGATTCTGAAAACAACAAGGCCAAGAAGGATGATGGCAAAAAGCCCCAAAAGACCAGTCTCAGTGATTGCGTGCAAAAAGAAGTTTTGTGAATTGGTGAATTTAATTTGCCAGATATCAAGAGAATTGTAGGCAACGGGGCGGAAGCGATTGAAAGCGGTTAAATAGTTGCCAGCTCCGGCTCCAAAAAGAGGCGAATCCTTAATTGAGTCAATGGCAATTTCCCAAGATATTTTTGTTGGCGGGAGTTTTGGCGAATTTTTTTTGCCGGGAAGTATCAAGTAAAGATTGCCGGCGGCAGAAGCAGTAATAACTAGTAGGCTGATACTTAAGATAATCTTTTTAGCTATTTTGTTATCTTTAATCAAAAGATTAAGTATAAGGGGAATGAGGCTTGCAAAAAAGATAAAACTTAAAAGGCTACTTCCCAAAAGCGAGAAATTCTCGGATTTTGCAAATTCCGGCAGGAAGTTAAGGTTTTTGTTGATACCAGCCAAGGAAACAAGAGAAACAAGAGAGGCAAGAAAGCCGGCTGTAACAAGTCCAATTGAAAGAAAGCTTTTATTTTCTTTGCCCTGGCTTGTGAAAAGATAGAAGAAAGCAAGGCTTGCGATTAAAGTTGCGGTTCCTGGCACAAAGAAAGCCTCGGCTTTGTTTGGAGTTTTGATGATCGCTGATACTAGATAGGCAATAACCAAAAGAAGGATGGGCAACCCGCTTGAGCTGGTAAAAATTTCCAGTTTTTGGGTTGCAATAATTTGCGCGGCTTTGACCAAAATTAGAATACCGACAAAACTTGCAAGAAAAACTAGTTTTGGAGTGTTGAAGTAGTCAGGGAAGACAGGCAAAACCAGAATAGGCGAAACTAAAGCGGTAAGTAAAACCAGATATTTTTCAATTGTTTTTAAACTTTTGTCCATAGCTTTTAAAACTATTTATTTTTAGCTTTTTAATATAGTATTGTCAAGCCCAATTTTGTAACAAAGAATAAACTATATTGTCTTTTTATATAAAAGTATAGCTTTTGATACATTAATAATTCTCTTTAGTCTTATATGTCTCATAGGTTTTGTTGGTTCTATCATCTCTTTTTTCTTTTCTTTTTTGATAAAGCCTCTCGGTAAAACCGCCTTTTTCCAAAAAATCTTTCTCAAGTCTTCTTAAAAGTTGGTCTAAAAGGAAGCTTGTCTGATGAATTAAACAGATTAAGGTGTTAGCAGCTATTTCAGGTTTTTTGTTTTCAATATAGGGCTTATAGGTCATATACGACTTATTAGGATTATAAGCAAGCCGCCTTATGGTTTGAGCTTCATTTGAGTCTTTGCGCCACAGGCGCAAGCCTTTTTGCCTTAGAAAGTCTTCAAGATCCTCAAGAAGTTCTTTGAAGCTAGCTCTTGATACGCCTATGAGCTTCAGTTCTGTTTTTTTACTGGTAGCAGAAGCGAGGCTTGCTTCTGCAATATTTTGTTTACCGGATCTTGCCGCTTGAACCATTTGATCATAGGTCCTGTAGGACTTATTAGTCTTATAAGTCATATGCCGGTTGCAAAAGGCAAGAGTTGCGTCGTAGATGATTACTGCCATTTTGTAGGCTTCCAGGTTTTTATACCCTCCGTGTGGGGGAATGAGATTGTTTGTTTTATAAGTCTTATTTGTCATATTTGTCTTATCTTGCTTCTATCACCCACCAGTTAAAGTAAACGTCAATGTCAAGAGCGCGGTTGAAGCCGACTACCATTCTGCCGTCTTCTTTGGCTTTAACATAAAGTACATAGTTTTTGGTATCGGAAGTTGGCGTGACATAAACCAAAGACTCGGATTTGATATTGGGTGAAACAATGGCGATTTCTTTTTGTCCGGCAGGCAGTATTCCGCTTCCGGCTGAAGCATTGGTATTAATCTCGCCATTTTGAAGAGTAGCAGAATCAGTTGCGACAGAAGCGCCTGCAATGACAATTTTATCTGATGCAAGCTCTTTGAATTGAGCCGAGCCCGAAGCTGAAATTCCAGCTGCTAGATTTCCAGCTTCGTCTTCTACTCTGACAAGGTCCGTCCTTGTCATATCAGCACTGGTTTTGACAGTCAAGCCAGTGGACTCAACTCTTCCAGCAACGTAAAGATTGCCTGCGATATAAACATCTCCATTGGTTTCAATTCTTATTTTTCCTGCCATAATTTCAACTGGCGCCAAAGCCAATGATTGAATTGACAAAGGAGCAGTGAGGGTATCAATTGAATTTGCCAGCTTATTGTCTATTAATTGAGATTGAATGACCATATCGGTTCCAAGAGAAATAGATTGAGAAAGAGATAGGGAGTTGGCGGCTATTGATTGAGTGACAAATAAGTTCTTCAAAGTTGCTGTTTCAGCTGCCAAATTCTTGATTTGAGCAGATGATGTGGCATTGTACCAATCTTCTGCCTGACCTAAGAGATTTTGGTCAGCCTGCGCTTGTCTTAGAAGCTCTTCAATCTGTTCAAGAGTGATGCCAGAATTGTATCCTGAAGGAGATACAATCTGATCAACTACCAATTTTTCAGCTCTAATTTCGCCTGTATTGATATTATTTGCTGTCAAGTCGCCTGAAATAGTGGCATTATTTTCAACTGCTAAGTTTTCTGAATTCAAAGTTCCGCTGAATGTCGCATCTCCTTCTGAATTAATTGATGCCACTTCTTCGCCATTTTGGTTTTGGATGGAGAGCTTGCCTTGGACAGAGTCCGACCCTGTGGCTGATTTTCCTAATCTGATAACAATGTCTTTTTCATCAGCAAGAGGAGAAATCATTGCGGTTTGAACGGAAGGGGATACAAGGCCTGTTTTAACTAGAAGATTATCAACTTGAGCTTGGAAAGCGATAAAGCCATTGGTGGTTATCTCATAAGCAGAAATAGAACCAGCCCTTATTTTGCCCATAACAGTTTCGGCAAATGCAGAAAGGCGAGTGATAATATCACCGGTTTGGCTATTTTGCACTTGATAATCTTCATCTTGAGTCTGAGCAATGTTCAGGTCGCCGGTTGAAGTGAGATTGAGGTCTTTTTCTAATAAAGCTATTTGGGCGGATTGAGAGGCAATTTGTAGTTGTTGTTCTTTTATACCGGCTAATAATAGGGGTGTAAATTTACTATAATCAACCTGCATTGGATTAATAAGAGGATCGCTGTTTGGATCTCCAGATACTGCGTAAGGATAAATATCCATGATGTCTTGAGCCATAAAACCAATATTAGTTTTTCCTGGAGCAAATATAAAGTCAAAGTAATAGGGGGTAATTTTGTTTATTATATCAAGGGCGTCATTGACATATTTTAAGTTGGTCTTTAGCCTTTTATCAGAAGTGGTATTGTACTGAACTCCTCCGCTACCATTACCAGTTATAGAGCCATTAAATCCCCAGTTTACATCATTTGAAAAAGCAATATAAACATCTGTGGTTGCTGGAGTCGATGTACCACCTTGATATATCACAAGTTGTCTACGATTAGATCCGTTGTAATAGTTTCTTATTCTCATAATATAATTTGAACCAAAATTTTTTGTAATATCTAAAAGATTCCCTGGCCACGCCGTCCCGATGCCGACGTTGCCGTTTTGATCTATAGCCATACGAAAATTATTTCCATTTGTCCAAAAGCTAAAACCGTTAGGAACACTTGAATAATTATATTTTATAGCTCCATCTGCTCCGTTGGTTGGTTTGGCAAAGTTAATAGATTTTTCTCCAGCGGCACTTCCAATAAGCTGTAGGAATGCATTACCATTATTTTCAAAAATAGCTGCGTCACTGAAGCGTTGACCAGTTGCCCCAGCATCACTCCACATAAGATGAAATTTTGAAGCCGGTGCCGTCGTCCCGATACCGACGTTGCCGCTGTTGTCGACTCTCATTTTTTCAGAACCGCGTACAGCAAAGGCAAGAGCAGTAGCTGATGAATAATTGTGATCTATTGTTCCAATAGTAAAGTTGGATGAGTGGGTTAATTTTAGGCCAACTGTGCCATTAGAAGAAATTGCGATAGCGGGGGATTGGGCTCCCGAACCTCCTACATTAAATTGTCCAACAATGTATTCTGTTCCAGAAGTTCCACTAGTCATACTAAAATATCCTGATCGGATACTAGTGCTAGCAGATTGTGTTACTTCTAGTTTATGAGAAGGACTCGTCGTCCCGATGCCGACGTTGCCAGTGCTTGTGATTCTCATCACCTCAGAAGTGTTGTCTGTACCAGTGGGGATAGTACCTAACGTAAAGAAAGCTAAATCAGTATTTTGAACAAGTGCATTATTTTGTTGGTGTACATTTTTATTGATCGCGACTATCTTGGCACCGACTGTGTTAGTGACAACATCCCTCCAGCTTGAAAATAGTATTTGATGTCGAGATGTCTCTGATTGTAGAGGGACACTTAAATTTCCGCCGGTTATGCCGCCTACTCTTAAGCTTGTAATGTAATTACTATCAAGCTTTGCTAGTTCTAACCCATTCCTTGGGCTTGTCGTCCCGATGCCGACGTTGCCGCTGTTGTCGACTCTCATTTTTTCAGAACCGCGTACAGCAAAGGCAAGAGCAGTAGCTGATGAATAATTGTGATCTATTGTTCCAATAGTAAAGTTGGATGAGTGGGTTAATTTTAGGCCAACTGTGCCATTAGAAGAAATTGCGATAGCGGGGGATTGGGCTCCCGAACCTCCTACATTAAATTGTCCAACAATGTATTCTGTTCCAGAAGTTCCACTAGTCATACTAAAATATCCTGATCGGATACTAGTGCTAGCAGATTGTGTTACTTCTAGTTTATGAGAAGGACTCGTCGTCCCGATGCCGACGTTGCCGTTTTGATCAATAGCCATTCTAAAGACATTTCCATTAGTCCAGAAGCTAAATCCATTTGGAACAGAAGGATAATTATATTTAATCGCCCCATCAGCACCGTTACTTGGATTTGCGAAGTTTAGAGATTTTTCACCTGAAGTACTGCCCATTAACTGGATAAATACATTTCCGTTATTTTCGAATATCGCCGCATCAGAAAAACACTGAGCTCCACAGCCTGAACTACTCCATTGGGTATGAAATTTTGATACCGGGCTCGTCGTCCCGATGCCGACGTTGCCTTCTACAATCATTCCATTTGTCGGTGCAGTAACGTTATAAGAGGTAGAGCCAATATTGACTCCGCCTATAACGCTAAGTTTATTGGCGGGAGCTGTTGTTCCTATTCCTATTTTTCCATCAACCCATATTTCATCTGAAAACCAAGCATCGTTGTTGGGAAAATTAACAACTAGTGATCCTCCCGATCCGTAAATTCCTGAATCAGGGAAGAAAGCTTGGTCAACTTCCAGTTTGCCGTTAATCAGAAGATCGGAAGCGGCTGAAAGTCCGCGATTGGTGGCATTGGTTCCTATTCTGTTATAGGCAACATTAGCAGCGTTGCCGATTTGGAAAGTTCCGGCGGTTAATCTTAGGCTTCCAGTTGAGTCAATGGAAACGGATGGGGTATTAGTGCCGATACCGAGCCTAAGGTTGGTATTATCCCAGAAGAAATTAGCATTGTTTTGTGAGAGGGTGCCGCCTGCGCCGGCAAAGATGACGGAGCCTTGAGTGAAACCTGTGGGCGTGATGTTGCCGTAAATATTGGTGCCGTAAATATTTGCCCAACGACGGCCGGAAGAGCCAAGATCATACGTGTTATCTGCTGATGGTCCGACTGAACTAGCAACTTCTAATTTAAAAGTTGAAGGACTCGCCGTCCCGATGCCGACGTTGCCGGTCACTACGAAGTTGGCTGCGCCACCACTCATATTACTGTCAATCATCATCGTGTTGGTGGTGCTTCGTCTTAAGAAAACATCTCTAGTGCTGGAGCCGGGACCAATTCCTAAAGTGCCGTCGTTATAGAAAACTCCGCGTGAATATGCTTCTGTAGCAATGCCTACGGTAAGGGCCCGACCAGTCGATGGATTAGTTGGGAGGGTGCCGAGTAATTCAAAAATTTCATTGTAGGTCAAACTTGAGCCATCAACGGAAAAACCAGGAGCAGTATCTCCAGAGGTAACGATTTTTAATTGTCTGTCTGGATTGGTGGTGCCGATACCGACGTTGCCTTCAACAATTAATCCATTTGTGGGTGCCGCTCCTGATGTTTCTGTGTATGCAGTTGATCCAATGGCAACAGCTCCTAAAACATTTAGTTTTCCTTTTGTTGGAACAGTTGTTCCAATACCAACATTAGTTCCATTATCAAATATGGTAGATGTTGATGTTAAGTAGGGAGCAGAAGAACTCCATCTTGGAACATAATTTGCAGTTCCTGTAATGGCTGAGATCGTACCGCTTGAACCTTGAATTATTCCGCTTAAAGAGTTAATTACAACAGATGAGCCATTTATGGTAGTTGTTGCACCACTTCTTCCTACCGTTAATCCAGTTTGAGTTGTTCCACCAATGGTTAATGTACCTGCTGCTCTTGTATCAATTGATCCACCGCCTTGTACCAGAATATTTCCAGCCACATCTAGTTTAGCAGTAGGTGCGGTTGCTCCGATTCCCACATTGCCGTCGGTAGTAATAAGCAGATCGGGAGTGGAGGAGGAGTTAGATGAAAGACCAATTTGTTTGGCGCTGGTTCCGCTTAAAAGGAAAGTATCAATTGAATTGACACTCACAGCCCCAATACGACCAATGTTGGCTGAAGTGTTAACCTTAAATGAAAGTATCGAGCTGGGTGTTGCTGAGACTGTTTGTGTGGTGGCCATTATTGGAATATCGCTTCCTGTTGTGATCAAATGCAGAATTCCTTGCGGGTTGGTAGTAGCGATTCCAACTCTACCCTCAACTATCAGGCCGTTGGCGGGAGCAGCTCCTGATGTTTCTGTATATGCAGTTGATCTAATGGCAACAGAACCAAGAACATTAAGCTTTCCTTTAGTTGGGACAGTTGTTCCGATACCAACATTTGTTCCATTATCAAATATAGTAGATGTTGAAGTTAAGTAGGGAGCTGAAGAACTCCATCTTGGAACATAATTTGCAGTTCCTGTAATGGCTGAGATCGTACCGCTTGAACCTTGAATTATTCCGCTTAAAGAGTTAATTACAACAGATGAGCCATTTATGGTAGTTGTTGCACCACTTCTTCCTACCGTTAATCCAGTTTGAGTTGTTCCACCAATGGTTAATGTACCAGCTGCTCTTGTATCAATTGATCCACCGTTATTGACCAAGATATCTCCAGCTACATCAAGCTTTGCAGTGGGAGCAGTTGTCCCAATTCCTACATTTCCTTCAACAATTAATCCATTTGTAGGAGCTTGAGCATCTGAATAAGTTTGTGAACCAATAGCAAGATTGCCAAGAATACCAACTTTGGTATTGCTATTAACTGATGTTGTTCCAATACCAACTCTATCAGATGAAGTAGTGAGCCTTACTATTGTTCCATCATCAGTCCAACCTCCAGCTGATCCTGTTAATGTCCCGATGGCAGTATCAAGCTGTTTTATTGCTGATTGAACATTGGTATTACCTGAGATATAGGTCATATTGTCATCATAAAGGCCGATTAGGGAAGCGCCGGAGGAATTGCTTGAATTGTCATTTAGGCCGATGCCGCCGATAAACAAGTCAGCGCCTGAAGCGATAAAGGTGTCGCCTGATGATTCAACCAAGAATTTTGTTGATTCAGTGGCCCCCGCTCCAAGCTTCAAAAGATCAACTGTTGTAGAAGTGCCTCCATAGTAACCGTGAATTAAGGCACCTGATGTAATTTGAGCGTTTTGGATATATAAAGAGTCATTTGTGGTGCCGCTTGCGAGGATTGAGACTGTGCCGTCTGAAGCAGGGGAGAGAGTAATATCGCCAGCAACCCCACCCCCATTTGCTTGAATTGTGACTGCTTCCCCTTGGACGCTGAAGTTTCCTGATACAGATTTTATTTTTGGTCCAACTTCAGCCAAGACAACTTCACCTCCTGAATTCATTGTTAAAACTGTATTCTTGGTAGCAGAGCCTGTGGCGTCAATTGGATAGCCTTGCAAGGTCTCGGCGTTTAGAGCGTAGGCAACAGTTGCAATTTGAATTCTTGGTGTTGCTTCAGGATCAGAACCTACTTTTATACCAAGCCAGACTTCAGCGTTTTCAGTGAAAACGCTTGAGTCAATTGGTGAGATGCCGGTGCAGGTGTAGCCGTCACCTGAAGTGGTACCAAGAAGGATTGAAAAAATACCGTCTTCGTCAGGGTCAACAGAGCAGGCGACACCCGCCGAGTTCCAAAGAGTGTTGCCGCCAGTTGATGCATCATATAGCTTGAAGACGATATTGGTGGGAGTTGTAATCGGCGTTTGATATTGATTAGTTAATCGTCCTTGGAAGGAAAGATACCTCTTGGGTGGCACTGGCTGGCTGGGGTAGGCGATGGGAGTCTGAGGCTTGGCAAAAAGTTGCTGATAGACGCCGAAGCCAAGGCCAGTAGCAAAGATAACAAGAATAGCAAAGTTAAGATAACGGCTAATTGCAAGAGAATGATATGCTTTGTACCATTTAGGTCGAGTGTAAAGAATGTGATAAACCAGCTTCTGCAACCTAGGTTTTCCCGCAAGATATGCGTTAATTCTTGCCTTAAGACCTTCATAGGAAGGGTAATTACCGAAAACTTTGCGGTTAATTGAGGGTTCTGTGATTTCAGATAGAGACTTTTCTATTGGTTTGAGGTAGGCTGTGTCTTTCAAATAATCTTCAACAGGATTGATGTTAGTTTTCTTTTCTTCTTTTGCCCAGCTGAAGAATTTTTTAAGCGACGATATTTTTCTGTCTTTGGTAGTCTCAGGAGAAGAGGCAAGTTCTATAATAAGATATCTTTTTATATCTTTTGATGTAATTTCTTGAAGATCTTTTTTACTTTGTTTTTCAATAAAACGTAGGAATTGATTGATATCGGCAAGATAGTTCTTACGGGTTAGAAAAGAAGCTTTTTGAGCTTCAAGATAGTTTGAGAATTCAGCGGCAGCTCTTTCAAGAGGGGGAACCATAACTGCTTTTGAGATGTTTTTTATATTCTTGGCGAAGTTGAATGAAAGGAGGTTGGTGTCTAAAAGAAACTTGGAAAGAATTCTTAAGGTAGAAAGCCTGCGATTGATGGTTTGGACAGAATTTCCATTTTTGATTAAAAATTCTTTGTATTCTTCAGCCGTTTTATTCGTGAGGAAGGGTAGAGCTTCTTGTAGGTTCTCGCAATCAGCGCCTAGGGACTTAATTTTGAAAACTAGCCAGGCTGTGAAGAGAGCAAGATCAGATTTGTAGTAACGTAGAGTTTTTTCCGAAACATTACAGGATTTTAAGTATTGCAGAAAAAGTTGTGTTATGCGGTCTTTCATAGTTTTAAAAACTTTTAACAACTTGAAGCTGGATTATACAAATTATACGCATTATACTATTTCTAAATTATTTATTAACAGTTGTCAAGAGGCAATTGACCTCAAAAAAGCTCCTTAAAGACGAGCAATTTTTCACAATGTCAATAACTGATTTACCGCATATTGTTTTTGCTTACTTAAATATATCTAAATATTATTTTTGACGCACCGATAGTTTTTAAGCAAAATTTTAAGAAAAAATGGAATAAAAGACTGCGGTTAAGCTTTGCTTAAAAATATAGGGTTTGCGATAATTTTGCGGTTAATGAAAAATGTTAGGCAAAAAATTTGCTTTTTTAATCAATCTTATTTTTTCGTTTTTTGAAGTTAGATTAAAGACAATTTGTCACTCGGTTCTATTGTCTGCTAGGAAAAAAAATATCTAAAAAATGCCTGTATTGTGGCAATTAACTTTTTCTCTGATACTGTCTGAATAGGTTTTCTTTTTTTGACTCTTTTGGGGAAGGGTGCCAAGAAATCTTGCTACCAAATTATTATAATTTATAGATTTTCTGCAATTGAAAAAGAACTACTTATATAGTATCTTGAATTAATGGTAAGTCAAGATACAAAATCATCTAAAGTTGATTTACCGGAAGCTGGTGAAATTCTATCGGCCAAAGAAAAACAGCTTCAGATTGAGAGGGAAGAACTGAGGAAAGAATCAAGGAGAAGATGGCTTCTGACCTCGTTTTTATTGTTTGTGGTTTTAGTTTTGCTTTTGGGACTTGTTTATTCTGTCTATTTGGTCTCGGAAGAAACAAGAATCAAAAGCAAAGCCGAGAGTTCGGCTTTAACACGCCAAGTCGAGCTTGCCAATTCTTATCTTTTTGCTTCGCCTTTAAAAGCCAAAGCGGGGAGTAATGAGAAGATAAGAATCACTGTCTTTTTGCTTGATTCAAAAGGTTTGGGAGTGGCAGGTAAAAGGGTGGTTTTGGGTAAAGATACAAATCTTGAGATAGAAGAAGTGCAGCCTGTGACTGATGATTTGGGAAAAGCGCTTTTTGATGTTTCTTCATCTTCGGCTAATGCTTATTTAATTGAGGCTTCAGTTGATGGCAAGGTCCTTCCTCAGCGTGTGAGCGTGGTTTTTGAGTAGCAAAGATCAAGTAGAAAGTAGCGGACATCAGACATCAGTAATCAGACATCATACGTCGGACATCAGCTATCGGTTGTCGGAACTAGTCGGAAGATTGTATTTAGTATTTTGTATTATGTATTATGCAGGGAATAAAAGTAGAAAGTAGAAAGTAGAAAGCAACGGATTTCAGATATCAGCTATCGGACGTCGGCTATCGGAGTTGGTTGTTATCTTAATTCATAAATCCTAAATCCTAAATCTCAAATCTAGATTCTTGTTTGTGATTTGGAATTTGCCTGCCCTGAATCGAATTTATT